>CAZUTR010000055.1:0-10759 GCA_964623545.1 uncultured Pirellulales bacterium
CTTCTTGGCCTTCAACTGTATCGCCGCCGCCAGACCCGCCGGCCCAGCTCCAACTATCAATACCGTTGTTTTATTAAAGTCTTCACCCATTATTCAACTCACGAATGTCACCCTGGCCCTAATGCCCGCACCAATTTAGGTACCGTCTCTTCCACTGTTCCGACAATATAGTAATCACACTGTTTAAAAATAGGCGCATTCGGGTCGCTGTTGACAGCAACGATAATTTCCGTATTCGCCACTCCTATCATATGCTGAATGGCCCCGGATATCCCAAGCGCAACGTAAAGCTTAGGCCCAACGGACGTACCGGTCTGGCCGACCTGATGCACCCTTTCTGCAAAGCCCTGCTCCACAGCGGCACGCGAAGCACCTTTTTCAACCTTAGTGTCTAACCTTGTACTCAGACTATTACAAAGCATCTCCACTAATCGTTCGTAGTTATCCCGGTTTTGCATACCCTTGCCGCCGCTGACAATCACATCAGCCCCGAAATCAACCTCACCGGTTCCGAGTTCGGTTTTGATAATTCGCAGACTGATATCTTCTTCGCCCAATTGGACCTTATGCCTGATGATTTTACTTTTCCTCGAATCATCAGCAGGCAGTCTTTTCATAACTCCCGGTCGCGCAGTTGCCATTTGCGACCTTGAATTTTTCGTACAGATTGTCGCCATAACGTTTCCGCCCAGCGCCGGCCGAGTTTGAAACAGGATTCCAATCTGTCCCCTTCGGGAACTGTCTTTGATATCCAGGCCCGTACAGTCGGCGGTCAGACCGCATCCAACACGGTATGAAACCATTGGCGCAAGCATTCTGCCCTGCGGCGTCGCAGCATACAAAACAATTTGCGGCCAAAAAATGCTGATACAGTCGGAAACAACTTTTCGATATGCACCCGGGTCGAATTCACTTAGAAGCTCATCTTCTACAATGTAGATACTGTCCGCACCGGCTGCTATTAATCCTTGCGCCATTGGCTCGACATTTCGCCCGGCAAGGCACACACCAACCTGCGTTTCCAATGAATCCGCAAGCTCCCTCGCCTTGCCGACAAGCTCAAATGTTGCCGGATGGACCCCGTCATTATGATGTTCCCCAACCACCCAGACCTCGCCCGAATAGCTCGGCTCACTCAGCCCCAATCCGTTCAACATATCCTCGAGGGCCTTTTTATGGAACTGTCCGCCGGATGCCTCGATAATTTTCTGCCGAACATACTCGTTAATCTCCCTAATTTCGCCTATCCCCAGCTTTTTGAGTGTCTCGGCCAAAATCCTGTAAACTTCGTTTTCTTTTTCTGTCCCCTCGAAACTCCTGTCAAACTTATCCGCTCGTTTTCTCGGCAGAACATAACTACTTTTTTGTCCTTCTTCCTCCCCGCCGGTTTCGCCGTTGCCGCTTTTAAAACCATCAATTATTATTTTGGCTAACGACCTTATATCACCGACCTGCTGGCATTTTCTTGCGCTCTTACCCGGCGGAAAAACTCTTATCACGCTTGTCTTCGAACCTTGAACACCGAAAAGAGACGCCTTGATATCTTCGCTGCCCCACTGAACAACCTCCGTCTTGTTTGCCCACCGCGCTGCAGCAAACGTCGCGAACAGTGGATACTCATACTTGGCGATTGTGATTACAGCAGGCAGTTTTCTGGCTGAAACAATCTGGCTGCCCCCGCTTATAATCCGCGTAAACTCGAAACTGTCATTCCTGAATTCCGTCTTCGTGACATACGCTATACACGGCAGTCCCAGCTCCTCGGCGATTTGCGGCGGCACCTGCGCTGTGTCACCATCCACAGACTGCATACCGGATACTATAAAATAATCATTGTCACCACCGAAAATCTCTTTGACTATTTTTCTGATTGCATATGCCAGCGGATTTGCCGTCGCCACCGTATCCGCTCCTCCCAACGCCCTGTCGGTCAGCAGCACCACCTTATCCGCACATCGGCTCAGACAATACCGCAAAACCTCTTCAGCCATCGGCGGGCCCATCGTCAGCGCAACTATTTGTCCCTCGCCGCCCTCTCGTTTCATCTGGTTAGCTAAAGCCAGTGCCTGCGTATCCAGCTCGTTAATCACATTGGCCAATCGACTGCGAATAAGCGTGCCGCTCTCGGGGTCGAACGCGTTGTCTGTAATTTGCGTTACGTCCGGTACCTGTTTAACCAGAACTATATAATTGCTCATATCACCGCTCTTAAGTCAATCGGTTGACCAGTTAAGAAAATCAGAAGGTTACATTATTATCAATCACAAGTCAAACAAGAAGCTGAAAAATACCGAATCGACGCCATTTATTCCTCAAAAAAATCTGATTTAGAGCTTGTTTTGTACAGGACAATAGTGTTTAATCTCAGCTTCAGATTGTCGTAAATTCAAAAAGATTAAGCTTAAATTTATTGAGGTGAATTTAGTATGGCTGACTTGAAGGAATTAGCTGACGCGATTATCAAAGGTGACCAGAACACCGCAGTGGAAATTACAAAAGCCGCCCTTGCCGAGGGCACCGCACCTAAAACAATTCTCGATGATGGCCTGATTGCAGGTATGGATGTCGTTGGCGCACGATTCAAAAAAAATGAGGTCTATATTCCCGAGGTCCTTATTTCCGCACGCGCAATGAAAATGGCCATGACAGTTCTCGAGCCGGAACTCGTCAAGGCAGGTGTCAAACCGGTCGGCAAATTCCTGATAGGCACCGTCCAGGGTGATTTGCACGATATTGGCAAAAATTTAGTTGCGATGATGCTCAAAGGCGCCGGTTTCGAAGTCATCGACCTCGGCGTTGATATTTCACCTGAAAAGTTCGTTGAGCAGGCAAAAGCCACAGGTGTTCAATTGGTTGGAATGAGTGCGCTTTTGACTACTACAATGCCCTCCATGGAAAAAACCATAAAGGCGCTGTCCGATGCCGGCTTGCAGGTCAAAATTATGATAGGCGGCGCCCCGGTAACACAAAACTATGCGGACAAAGTTGGCGCCTCTGGCTACGCCGCCGACGCAGCTTCGGCGGTCGACCTGGCAAAAAGCCTCGTTGCCTGAGTACAACACCGAAAATCACTTTAAAAAACACTACAATGCCCCGAATAAATTAATCGGGGCTGTTTTTTTGCTCCCCAACTTGTTAAAATGGACACCTGAAGAAATAGGAAAATCGATATGCGGCGGATTAGAAACCAAAACCTGGCACAATTATTAATGCAGCTAAGGTTTTCCCCCCGAAAGCAGTGCCGAAAGCAGCTCGCATCTGCCGAAAAACTCCTGGCTGATATTACCGACGACGCCGAGTACCCGTTTGAGTTCATATGCTATCGAATTACCGGCTTTCGTCCCAAATCCCTGTCAGGCCAGGAGCTTATAAAAGGTAACCAGCTCGCCGGAGATTTGCAGATTTTCATCGCCAAGCTAAGCGGCTGGCTCTCCGACTCAGCCGAACAGCAGCCGCAAAAGGTTTACACTATTGACCAGCTTGCCGAAACTCTCGGCGTTTCGACAAAAACCATTAACCGATGGAGAAGGCGAGGACTGGCCGCCCGAAAATTCGTCTTCGCCGACGGCTCCAAACGCCTCGGCATCCCGCAGTCCAATATCGATAAATTCCTCTCGGCCAATCCAAAGCTCATAAAAGATGCAAAAAACTTTAACCGGCTTACCAAAAACGAGAAACACCGAATCATAAGACGCGCTCGCACACTCGCTGCCGACGGCAAAACATCACGCCATCAAATCATCAACAAAATCGCCGCCAGGCTCGCCAGGTCTCCCGGCTCCGTCAGGTCTGTAATAATAAACTACGAAAAGACACATCCCCAAAAACCTCTCTTCGCCCACTCCACAGCAGCACTGTCACCGGCTCAAGTGCACAAACTTTTTGAATCGTATAAACAAGGCTGCGGTATAGTGGAACTGAGCAGGCAATTCGACCGCAGCAGAAGCTCGGTATACCGCCTCATAGACGTTGGCAGGGCAAGACAGCTTCTTGCCAAAAAAATCGAATACGTCCCCAGCGATGAATTTCTTGAAACCAATGCTAAAAAAAATATCCCGCCGGTCGTAATCCAGTCGCCCGAAGCCGAAAAAGCCGTTGAGCCGTTCAAGCTAACAAGCAAAACCCTGCCAACATATCTGCAGAAGTTAAAGGATTTGCCCCACCTGACAAGAGAGCGTGAAGTCCAGTTATTTCGCAGATACAACTTCCTGAAATACCTCGCTTCTAAAAACAAAACAGACATCAAGCCAATCCGCGCATCGGGCGCAAAGTTAACCGAAATTGAGCACTGCCTCGCCGAGGCCGAAACAATAAAAAAGCTCATAATCGAAGCGAACCTCCAGCTCGTCGTCACCATCGCGAACAAGCACACCACCCGCGGAGCAAACCTGCTCGATTTAATCAGCGATGGCAATTTTTCACTGTTCAGGGCCGTTGAGAAATTCGATTATACACGCGGCTTTAGATTCGCCACCTACGCCTCCTTGGCCATCGCAAAGGACTTCGCCCGCATAATTCCCGCCGAGGCCGCCCGCCCAGACAAGGCCCCGACGCCTTCTTACGAAGATGCTCATCGCGATTTCAGGGCCGCAGCCACCGCCGGCGTCGCCGCCATTGAAGGCGCTCACAGAAACCTCGTACAGGTAATAAAGGAAAATCTCGACCAGCGGGAGCAGTACATAATTATCAATCACTTCGGCCTCGTCGGCACACTGGTAAAAAAGAACAAGAAGACCTTGAAGCAAATCGGCGATGACCTGTCGCTGAGCAAGGAGCGCGTCAGACAAATCGAGCTTCTCGCACTGCAAAAACTAAAACGCTCCCTAAGCATCGAAGAATTCGAACTCCTCACAGGATGATTTACCCCATGAGATTTATTTAGCCCCACGTTTCACGTGGGGGCGCAATCGTGAGTAATGCTTTTGTGTTACTTGAACCTGTGCTCAGGGCAATGTCTAACTTCTTGCATTATCGTCGCTGTCTTTTATCTTTAAAGAAATTACCATTTGTATTGGCAGAATCTTTTCATTTAAACGCCAAAACAATTCATATTCAACTGGACATCGACCCTTAACACGATTTCGGTCTTCTTCTGTAATTTCTTTTTTGCGAATAGCTTCATCGATCTCTTCATTGGTCCATTCTCTAATATTGATTGTACCTAAAATGTCTTTTTCTAAAACTTCTGGTCTTACTTCGAGGCCTTTCCACCCTTGTAGATTTAATGCAACACATTTTGGCTCAATCTTAGGGTCATAAATTTCGATCATTGGATAGTTTTTATAATATCCAGAGAAAACAAGATTGGTATCTTCCTTCCAAGAATGAATATAATTATCATTATTATACAATTCGCTCTGGATGTGAGAGCTTACATAAAACAGAAGAATTCCATTTTCTCTATTTGTGCCTTCCTTTGTCAGCCATTGATATGCCTGATTAAGTAGAGATGTTATATTATCTACTGCTTCTGTTTGAGTTTCGCCATCCGGCTTTATAATCTCCTTTAAGAACTTTTTGTCATAATACCTTGATATATCTGCCCCGTCTGCATGTGGATTGCCTTGATGTGATTCTTCCTTAATAAAAATATCCTTAGATTGAATATATCTATGCTTAACGCTAACTTCGTTACTTACTGAGTAATATCCACGGCTTATGCAAAAATTTGAAAAAGTCTTCACGCTTTTATAACCGTCCCAAAAGGCATCTTTATATTGTGAGACTATTTGTTCGTCTAATGGTGCAGTCGCTATACGCTCTTCTTTCTCTTGTTTGTATAACTGGTCACATCCATCCAACCACCGTATAAGTTTCTCTTTTGAACCCGAATAATCATATATGTCAATACCACGAGCTATCTCTCTAAATTTATCAATTTTGTCCTTTAAATTGTAACCCCAAAATTCAAATGCGATTGGTTGTACTTCGCGCAAGAAATGCATACTTGATAAAGCTATATATATAAACATATAGTCAAGTTCTATGTTTCCACTAAAAGTATATCTTGGAGTTCCGAATCCCCCTCCGCTCAACGGATTATGTTCCCAATCCGTACTACTAAACTCTCGTAAAAAATCTCGCAGAGGCAATTTTCTGCTTTCAATAAAGAAAGCAACTAATCCCTCAAAGTTAATATCACTTTCCGTTATATGATCGTATTCGTCGAAACATAATAGCTTGAATATATTAGGTGAGACCTTTGGAGTTTCACTCATAAGAAATTCTAGTACTTTACCACATAAAATAAAGTGTTGAGCCACCAATCTCTGAGGTTCGAATATAACTTTTTTATCTTGGAATACGAGTTTCTTTGCTGCCTTACAAAGAGACTTTATAAGCTCATTATCTTTGTTGTCTATTGCAATCAATAACCATTTTATTATTCCTTTATGAAGAACGATTTGTATTTGCAATTTGTCGTCTTCTTTAATATTTGATTCATGTTCAGATATCAAACTTCCTGCGAAATCATAAAAGCTTCCTATTCGGCCTCTCAGTTCCCATAGCCGTGACTTTTTATCTTTGACGAATTCGATGAATAATTGATAAGTTTCGGGCAAAAGCCATATAAATATATCTAGAGCAGAGCAATCACCATTCTTTATTTCATCCTTTACTTGGTTCCATATTGACTCCACTAGTGCATCAAGAAATGATTCAAGGATATCTTCTTCTACACTAGTTCTACTCAACAACCACTTTACAGACTTTGAATATACAAATAAATACCGAACCTTTTTGTAACCAAGATTAAAACTTTCTCTTACGAGACTGTATCTTCTAGCTTTCCTTAAAACTACATATGTTTCTTCAATAGATTTTAGGTATTTTTTGAATTGAGCCATATCGGTCATCTCGATGGCTCTTAAAAGTGCGCTACGCAGCTTTATATAATGCTCTACCCAAAAACTTTCCTCTTCCTCAATATATTTATCCCGCCTAAATCTATAAATCGAAGAGAGTCGTCTTGTTATCTTATTGTATAAATAATCACATGGTTCTTTACAACATAAGATACCAAATTCTTTAGCATTTATGTTATGAGGGGTCATGTACATTTTTGCATTTTTTTGCTCTAATAATTTATTTATCTTCTCCATCTTTCTAAGGTTGTAATCTCTATATCCAAGATGAAATTTAATCTCTTTAGGCAGGTTTATTTCGTATACACTCGATTTGTCATTCCTATCTTTTTCGTTTTGTAAAATTTCTCTTGAGAAGTATCTAGAAGGTGGATAGATATTTTTGAATTTCTTCACTTCTTCTTCTATAATATCTTGATATTTTCTCATAAACACAGAAATGTACACGTCTTTCAAAAAAGCATAGCGTAGTTTTCTTGAAGCGTAATTTGATGCCGTTTCAGATGAATATTCGGGATACATGCATTTTGTTGTTTCCAATATTATATATATCAAAGATGTCAGACACCATAATGCTCCACCTACACAAACAGGTGAAAGCAAAATATATATAATCGTTAATGCGATTGAGCTTTCAATAGCAGTAAATAATACGCCGCTAAGATATCCGTAGAAAACCGTGAGGAAAGTAATACACGCAAAAATCGTTGTTTGGCATGATTCTTTTAAATACTCAGATGCAAATCGACTTGACTCACTGAGACTTTTCGCGACCGTAGATAAAGAAATACCCAATACTAAAATAGGTAGTGAAATATTTAAACTTAATCTGGCCCATTGATCCATAATAGGTAAAGTCAATACATTTAGAAGGAACAATAGGGCTTCTATTATTGCAATAGCAAAAAGAGTAATGAGATATGTGCTTAATTTTGGCTTAAATGCTCTCCCGATATCTATAATAAAAAACTTTTTCTTTTTTCGAATTTTTGTTGCATCTGAATAGCTGTTAATCAACTTTGTAATTTCTTGCAAAGTCTTTTTAACTTCTGGATCCTTATAGACCTTTTGGTAAATCCACATTTTTATATCTCAACAGAATGCTAAAATTTAAAAATAGTATTACATCTATTATCATTTAAAACGTCAAATAAAAACAACTACTCGAAACGCAATTCCCTCCAAACTAAATATAATTCCCAACTCAACGTAACCAAATTTTCAATCTTTCACCAAATAGCAAATCCGCATTTCTTTAGAGGAAAATAAAAACGAGCTTATTTCCTATCCACTTCAGATGTTGAAAGCTGCTCCGCTGCCAAAAGCATCAAAGTTACCTTTTTATCCTGTTTTTCCTTGAGCGCCCACTCAAGTCGCTCCTTGATTTGTTGACGGGCATCATCCTGAAATTTCTCCAGTCTTTGCTCTAGGTCAACAAGTTCCTTTTCCGTCGGTGTGCTGAATCCGATGCTGTTGGGAAAAATCTCATTGATAGGTTTGCTGAGTTCCTCGACAGCACTCTGTACTTGCCCAGGTAGATTATCAAGCTTTTCTCCAAACTCGGTGAATTCTGGTGAACCTTCTGCGGGAATCTCGATACCAAGGTCTTCAGCTAGCTTCTCCTTATTGTCCTCAATTGCTTTTCCAATCGCTTTTCCGAAGCTCTTCACATCCGTTATGCCTCTTGTATCTCTCATAACCTCAGCATATGAATCTAATGTTTTCACAACATCAAAATCCATCGTACTCAGGTACTGGATAAACTTTTCTATTTCTTTTTTTTCTTGGGCGACTTCACCTTTTTCAACTGTTGTTGCTTCACGACGTAATGCACTGCATAACCGAGCCGCTAGGTCAGCAATGGTTTCAACATCATCTAATCCAATCATCTTGGAAAAAATTCGAATTAATTCTGCATCTCTTCCAAAGCTTATGTGTGATATTCGTGCTGGCATCAATAAATTAAGTTCTGCATCCAACTCATCAATATCTGCTTCTTGGATACTCCCAATAGAAACCCATTTCGGGCTATCTTTAAGCATGCTTAATCCCTCTTTACTATGTCGCCTCACCCAAAGTTCTTCTAAACCTCCCGCATCCCCATCTCTAATAAGTTGCACCTCCACCCAATATTTATCACTTGCTGCGGTATTATTTCCACTTTTATCCATCAGGGCAAGTGCGTCCGGGCGTTCACCTGACTGGGGCTTTCGTCCTACAGTTGAATAGACCTTCACATCTTGCGGCGTTTCTGGGGGCTGGTCATCTCGAAATATACGACCTGTTAAACACCAGCTAATCGCTCCCAGCAACGAAGATTTCCCACAACCATTCGGACCATATAGCAAATGAGATTTCCCTTCAAAATCATACTCCCATTCTTGTCCAGCGGGGGCCAGTCCTCGAAATGAATGGGCTCGTAGCAGACCTATCCTATATCCAGAAGCACCGACGTCGCTCTGGGGATTTTTGCTCTTTTGTTCTTTTGTTTCCTCTTCGTCTTTATCTTCCAAATCTTCTTTAATGAGTTCTATAAATCGCTCGACGAGTTCTTGCCCTCTTTTGTCCTTTAGTTCTGATAAATTGTTTGCAAGAATACTAAGGACTTTTGCTTGGTCGCTACTAAATGAATTGACGGTATTACCTCCCAGTTTAACTGTTTTTCCCTCACACAGCCCTACTACAATTTCCCGCGTCCGAGTATTTAGGTGTTCATACATTTTATATATTCCTCAAAAAATGCTTATTTTTCAAATTTTTCCTATCCATAATTCATAACTCAACGTAACTAATTTACAATCCTGCACCAAATAGCAAATCTGTATATATGTGAGGAAAATAAAAACAAGCTTATTTCCTATCCACTTCAGATGTTGAAAGCTGCTCCGCCCTCCGAGAAAGCAACTCACCTTTAGTTTCTCATTATACCAAAATCCCACCCCCTTTACCAATTTAATTCCTAATTCTTAATCCTTACTCCTTACAACTTTCATGCCATTTTTACCCAAATCTCTCCAAATTAACGTGCAAAAAACCGTTCATTTTCGTTAAAAACTGGTCTATTTTTGTTAATTTTTGTAATTTTTTGGTCATTTTTCGTCAATTTTTGTTCATTTTCGTCAATTTTTACTCCCTTTTTTGACCCAAAAGCGTATTAGTCCGATAATATCATCATTTTCACTTACGCTATCAACCCTATTTTCCAGATTTCCCTCCAAAATCCTCATTTTCCACCTATTTCAGACTTTTTTTATCTTCTTTTTATAACCTTTTTGCTGTGTTATTCAGTGTTTTCGTCCTCGCGACGGTAGCTCTGACTCTGATACTGGGTTTAGGTAGCATACTAAGTCCCGTGCAGGAATACGGCTGCGGCGCAGTTCGGCTAAGGCCAGAGAGCATCAAATATATAGATTGGTCTTTCCTTTTTTCCGTATATAAATTAAGATAACTGCC
Organism: uncultured Pirellulales bacterium; assembly: GCA_964623545.1. Taxonomy (GTDB): domain Bacteria; phylum Planctomycetota; class Phycisphaerae; order Sedimentisphaerales; family Anaerobacaceae; genus CAZUTR01. The sequence continues at coordinate 10,320 of CAZUTR010000055.1, forward strand.
CGATTAGTGAACAGAAATTTTAGCCAAATTTAAATAAGGAGCGAATATTATGAAGGTAAGGTCAAGTTTGTTACCTCTGGTTGTAACTACACTTACTGTCCCTATCTGTTTTGCCCAGAACGATATCTCGGCAAAGCTGACACCATCTGCTATAGACGCCCGAATAGCGGAAATCCGAATGGGAGACATCATCGTAAAGACAAAACCCGGCGCTGATGTTAAGGTTCAGCAGGTTCGCCACGAATTTTTATTCGGCACGGCAATTACGAATCATCTTGCCGAAAAACACCCGAACGCCATGTCACCGGAAGACAGAAAGATGTTTATTAAAATTCTTACCGAAAATTTCAACTACGCCGTGCACGAAAACGCCCTTAAATGGTATGACTGTGAAGTACGGCCCAACGTCGTTGACTATTCTATAGCCGACAGAATATGGG
>CAZUTR010000056.1:0-10747 GCA_964623545.1 uncultured Pirellulales bacterium
CACAGCCATTTCTCTTTTTTTGTCATCTTTTCTTCGTCCTGCATGATTATCAGGAAAGTTCACTCCTGATTTTCTCGAGCGTTTTTATCAACTTTTTCTGTTCTGCCTCGTTAAGCTGTTTCATTGCCTGCCGAATTCGCTCAATATACACTGGCTCAACCTCGGCAAATAGCTTTTCACCCTTGCCAGTTAGTTTGACAATGTTGTATCTGCGGTCGTTTTTTGCTGCCGTTCGAACTACAAGCCCTCTTTTCTCCATCCTGTCTATTAGCGAGGTAATATTGGCACGATTTACAAGCATCATATCGCTTAACTGCGCCTGGCTTAAACCGCCTTGCTCTTGGCTTTCATAACTCAGAAGGCTCATTACATTGAACTGAACGTCGGTCAGTCCGAACTGACTGAAAAATTCGTCCGCTCGTTTTTTGATCTTCGATGCAGTATAGTAAATATTCAAAAGCGCCTCGTGCGCAACTACCTTATAGCCGCGTTTTAATCCGAGTTCTTTTATTAGTGTCATATCAACCCTTTCGCTACACATATATACTATTTATATATATATTATATATATCATAACTATTTGTCAACCCTCTTATAAAAAAAATAAAATTTTTTTCCTTCTTTGATATGCTATGACCGAGAAAACGATGTAACTATCTGTCAGAATTGAGCTTATGTCTAATACAGAGCTTCGAGTTGAAGGTTTTGTATCAATTCTCAGTAAATAGACTGCCTGTAAATCTCACAAAACCGTTTTTATCCTTTTCCGCCACCCTGTCGAATTCTTTACCACACGCCATAACAGCGTTGGCACGCACTTTCCAGCTTTTATCGTTGAATAGCGTGTCAAGCTCACCTTTGCTCCAACTGTATCCGATTTTTCTCAACTGCCAAACGCACCACGCCCGCATATCTTCACTATCACTCGATAAACCCTTTTTTAACAGTTCAGCCGATTCACTGATGAAGTATGGTGATACCTCCAAGGCTTCGAAACTACGGTCCATCCCCGCCACTTGCAGCATTATTTCAAAACCTGATTCGGCAATTTCTCCGTCACCATAAAATCCAACATACCTGCGCAGGGCAAGAAACACACAAAGAAAGCTGTAACTAACCGAGTCGCAAAGCGTTTCCACTTTCGATGGCTGCTGACTCAGTGTTTTAGCTAAATACGCCTTGAGAACTTTTTGTGCTTGCGTTGTCGGAAGCAATCTTATACCTGAGAGAAAATCTCTGTTTTCAGTCAAGTCAGGAACCTCTCGTCTTTGAATATACTCTGTAAACCATTCCGCTGCCTCGTTGGGCTCGGAAACACATGCCAGCGCGCTGAGAATATCAACCGCTAAGGCGGGCCTGTCCACATATCTTTTGGCTCGCTTACGTCGCATACCTTCCTCATCTTTAGGTTCGCTCTGCAACCTGGTTTGTAAGAGTTCTTCTAATTTCACCTTTGCTGTCCTGTCTCCCAATCTTGCCCTGGCCACAAGTGCCCTCTCAGAATCCGGATTTTCCAAAAAGCCGGTGATGATATTGACAACATCCCTGCCGCAGCCGCCCATCGCAAGAACCAAATCATCATCGTTCAATTGATGTTTCCACTTTTCCAATTCGGTCTTCTCTTCTTCTTTGCTTATTTCATTTCTAAACCGTAGTGGCCGTCGCTGCCAGTAATAATCTACGAATTCCTTGTCCTTCAACTTTTGCAAAAGAGCCGGCAAATCCTCCGGCATAACCAATCCGAGCAAACGCCGTAATTTCATCTTATCGAGATTTTCTTCTTCAAATTTGCCCATTAATTCCTTGTATGCCTCATTTGGCTTAGCTAATACTACTCTGCGGTCGGCTGTCCCAACTTCTCTGAACTCGAGGTTTATACACTTGGCAACTAAAGGCACAAGTGCTATGAATAGCAGCCAATAAACTACTATAAAAGGTGCTATAAGTCTCAGGCACTTGTATCTAACGGCTGCAACATCAGATTTTCTGCTGAATAGTCGGAGCGTTGTTTTCAAGGATGATCCTTCGCCCGGTTTAACCACAGCTATAATCACACTGAACAGAATGAAAACAATCATCGGTACATAATGAACATACTCATAGCCGCTTACCAAAACCGTCAACAAACCAAAAAACACTGCCACTAAGAGAAGTCTTGTAATCCTGAATCTAAACAACCTCGAGGCAAACGTTAAAAACGCCCACACCGCAATACTCACAAGACCGCCTGTAATTACACTCCTCAACCACAAACCCGCATATATGTAATACGCAGCATTTAGTTTAATAATCACTACAATAACACCAGCGCACAGAGCCGCTACAACTCGTACATACCAGCGCCTCCAGAACGAACCTTTCTTCGGCTTTACAAAGCCCAGGCCCCACAGAACCAGGGCCATAACTATCGGCCCGCCTAAAAACAAACTGCATAGCCCCGGTGAATACTTGAAATATTTCAGCCCCGGCTCAGGCCGTAAAGCGTTAATATACGAAAAGCCGTAACAGTGAGAATACTCCAGAAACCATAACAAATAGAACCCTTTGGCGATACAAAAGTAGCATACACAGCCGAATATAAAAAACAGAGCGCTGAAAAAACCGATTTTGCTCTTTTCACCAAAACCTCGTATGGCGCAGATAAACAACAATGCCCCACAAGCCCATAAAGTTGCTGCAAACATCTCACCTGTATGTACCGCAGGATGTACAGCGACACACGCCTCACGCCTTTCTTTTTTAATTTTCTCTCGCTCTTGCCCATCTGCAGTTTCTTTTCTACGTGATTGAATGATAGAGCACAACTCAAGCCGATTTTTCCTGGCTCGCTCTTTAGTTAAATTGACTCTCTGCAACTCCAGGCCATGCGGCTCTCGCCAGTGCCCAAAATGAAATGCACCTGAAAAGAAACTTAGATTTCTCAAGCAGATTGCAAGTACATCACCATCACGAAACTGTCGCCTCTGCATATCAGCCAGAGCATCGCTGATACGCATGCCTTTAGTCAAATCACCGTCTGAGAACGCTCTGCTTGCCTGGCCCATTAGCTCTTCATGGATATCAGATGCGAATGGATTACTCATGTCACGAAATCGCAACTCACAAAGTAAATACCTGCCCGCTTTTGCTCTTTTCGCTATGTCTATTGCTTGTTGTCTATAGCTGTCATAAGCAAAACCGTATTTTTCACACTTGTTGGCATGTTCCAGCTCCTCGAGAGCTGCGTTGATGTCATCGCTGCTTCTGTTCCTTAGAAGAAAATAACACTTCGCATAGTGGTAATGTGCGTTGTCCGGTTCCAGTGCGATAAGTCTGTCTGTAATCCTGAGTCCAAGCTGTGGGTCAATTGCATCCGGGGCAAAATCAGCAATAGAGTCAATTAGCCGAAATAGCAGGAATCTATTTTTGGGGTATTCATGCAGCTTCCCGGCAATTGCGAAAATGTACTTATTGTGGTCGCGGTAAAATCGGGCTAACGATATCTCTGCAACTGCCGCCGCCTCAGGGTCCTCTTGAGCCACCTTAGCCGGGATAAAAGACGAACGGGCTACCAGTGAATAATCATCATATTTGAAGTGGTTATAAAGGGACGAATACTCTCGCCATATTATTGAAAGACTCTCTCTTTGCCGCAAGCCGACCGCTATGCAGCACAGTATTACTACAGCCCAGATAGTTGTCTTAAGCTTCACTTTTTCACTAAAAGTTCAGCCGGGGGTAGCTTTTAAAGCCACAAACTAAGCGAATCAATCTTTATTATACCGTAGAGTCTTGTTTTTGTCAATTCTCACTTTCGTATCTTTACCTGAAAGATGAATATTTACTGTATTTTTTGTGTTTTTCGAATAAAATGTCTTCCGTGAAGATTCCGTTAACTAAATACGGCTGGCCTCAGGTGGTGATTTTCCCGGCGGTTCAGCTGACGTCTATGTTAATTGTTCTACTCACATTGCCGAAGCTTATGCCCCTCTGGGGTGTTATCACTTTGGAAGTGATTATTACAATTTTTTTAATCTGGACCCTCTCTTTTTTCCGTGACCCCCAAAGGGCTACGCCCGAAGCTGAAAATCTTCTGATTGCTCCTGCTGACGGGAAAATAACCGATATTGAAACGGTTGAAGAGAATAACTTCATAGGCGGCTCGGCTACGCGAATCGGCATATTCTTAAGCATCTTCGATGTCCACATAAATCGTGCACCCTGTAACGTAAAAGTTGAGCAGATTAATTACAAAAAAGGCAAATACAAAAACGCAGCCAGGCCCAGCTCCGGTCGTGTCAACGAGTCCAATAATTTAGCTTTAACAAGAACCAATGAGCCGAAAGAAAAGCTGATTCTCCGGCAAATCAGTGGAGCGATTGCCCGCAGGATTGTGTGTACTGCAAAAACAGGCCAAAATTTAGCTGGCGGCGAGAAATTCGGAATGATAAAATTCGGCTCCAGAACTGAAATTTACATCCCTGCTCGAGAAAACGCAAAGCTTCTGGTAAAAATAGGCGACAAAGTAAAAGCAGGCCTGACACCGCTTGTGAAGTATGAATAAACCGTCGATGGGAAAATTGAATAACATTAACCAGTCGATTTACGTTGAGCATGATATATAGGTAGTTAACACATGCCAAGATTAAGAACAGGGGCAGCCAAAGAGAGTATTTTACGGCGGGCGCGAAAGCAACGGCTGAAGTACATCACCGTCTTGCCCTCGCTGATAACGATTCTAAATGGTCTCTGTGGTTTTGCTGCCATAGTTTTAGCCGGTAAAGGTGCGGTTATTGGTAATGATGGCTTCTCATATTACAAGCTCACAGTTCCTTATTTTGCAATGGCTGGTTATATGGTTCTGTTGGCAATGGTCGCCGATGTGCTGGATGGCCGAGTTGCGAGAATGAGCCAGAGCACGTCCAGCTTTGGCGGCCAGCTCGACAGTCTCTGCGACATAATCAGTTTTGGCGTCGCGCCAGCTTATTTAATGCTCAAAATCCTCGATTACAAATTAGCCGAATTCGTTGCAGTAAATCCTGCCGTTGGGAGTTTTTTGCAGCGCTTCATCTGGCTCGCTGCCGCCGCGTATGTAAGCTGTGCTGCTATTCGATTGGCGAGGTTTAACGTGGAAAATGAGGAGGATGAATCTGCACATATGAGTTTTGTAGGTCTGCCCACACCCGCCGCCGCTGGAGTGATAGTAAGTCTGGTCATTTTTCATCAGGAAACTCTTCCAGAGCTCTCTGCCAAGAGTTCCAGCGCGTATCTTATCTGTGAGAACGCTATTATTTATTCTCTGCCCGTTTTGCTTCTTGGTATCGCAGTGTTGATGGTTAGCAGGATTCGATATCAGCACGTACTCAATCAGTACTTAAAGGGTAAAAAACCTTTCGCACTTCTTATCAGGATACTTTTGGCCCTCGGTCTTTTAATTTTGAACAGGCAAATCGCTTTGGTTTTGAGTTTCTGTCTCTTCGCCGCGAGCGGTTTTGTGAAGTGGTTTTATTATAAAGTTATTCGAAAGACTGAACCAATTCTTCGCACCACAGTCTTACCGGATACCCAGACGCAATAAAACGCTGCAAAGTCCATCCTTCCGTACATTTTTTTCACCATGCAGAAGATGCAACAATTTTCAGCATTTATTTGCAAAAGTCGCTGCTACCAGTTATCATGTAGAGTATAGAACAGCCAGAGGAATATCATAGTCTTTTGCGAAGATGTGTTCCTAAATAATTGCTGAGTTAATGCCCGGAACTAATGAAACAAATAAATATGGTGCCGACAAGCTTGCCCTTTTAGGTCTGCTCATTCTCGCGGTGCTAATGGCCCGGTTCATAGTTGGCCGTCGCACTGCAATTGTTCTTTCCGCACCTATAGAACTCGAGCATTTCGGCTTATCGGTATCGATACCGACCGGCAACGGCTGGTACGGTCTGCCCAATCCCGCCTTTCATGAACATGATTCATCAGAAACACAAATCAAATGGAAATTCGACGACAATATCTACACTTTAAGCAGCTTTTTTCTCCCCACCGGTGCTCATCCTACGACCGAGGTTCACTGTCGTTTTCTGTTAGCTGCTCCGCCCGACCCGCCAAGTACCATCTTTAGTCAATACGCAAACCAGGTCAATGGACAGATTACAAGAGTAGAACGGACCCAGATGTCCGAATCAGCCGGCGGACTTACAATTGACCGGGCGTATATAAAAGTGCCCGGTACTCCTCTCGATATTATTACTGCTGCCGCCCCTCTGCCGAACAACCGCCAGCTCGATATCGAAGTCCTTCAAACAACTGGTGAGGTCGACTTTGCTGAAAAGGTCTTTGAAGATGTTATAAAGAGTATCAAATTTGAAGACAACAAACTGCTCGAAGCCGGCACCGAGCTTGTTAGCCAAATCAAAGCAGAAGGAATTGACGATTTTCTAAACTATGTTGGCGAAAACCAGGGGCAGAGTCGCCGGGCGTATTTTTTGATTAAGGACAAAAATCAGGAACTTATTGGTTTTACGATGGATGTCCTCGTTAGCTCGGACCCGAATGCTGATACACAATTAAATATACAGGCGGCAAGTTCTTCCTATCTCGGCGGCAGATATCGCCGGGAGCAAACCTCAATTTTTCAAAGCGACGACAGCTTTAATATTTTCGCCTGGAGAACAGAGAACATCCTGCGGGCCGCAAAGAGCGGCACTCGACTTGTTCTGGATGAGACAGGCCTGTTGACCGTACAAAAACTAAGTTTACTCGCACCCCACGAAAAAACTTATCGACTCAATCCTGCGGCTATACCGGAGGTTTTTGTCGAATTGCTCTATGAACAAATGCTCGAATCCGACCACAAAAGGATTATCGTTGATGTCATTGATGCCGAGGGTGTTATAATTCCGGTGCTGATTTACAAAATCGAGCGCCAAGAGAGCAAAATTGCAGGTGAAAAAGATGCTTATTTATTGAAAGCCGAGTTTCTGGATGGTCAGGGCTTCTTTCAAAATATTTACCTGGATAGCCACATGCGCATTTCAAAAATAATTCTTCACCAGATAAGCATGCTGACTTTCGACCGAACCAGTCCCGAAAATACTCTGCAGCATTTCCCCAAACACGCAGATTACATCCTTAAACGCAGCGAATTTATCGAATAAAGCCTGTCACCACAGCCCCTTGTTTTTTATTCGACCTCCGGACGGGCTTCCGGGTCGAAAGGATTGGTCCTCATCGCAAGAGAAAAAAGGTACGGATAGTTATTCTTCAAATGTTCCATATAATCGAGCCATTCGCGCATCAGCAGTTTATACGACCTTTTAATATCGCCGGACAGGTGCTCATAATCGCTTGAAGGCAGCTCGACAATCCTTGTTCTTTGTGACAGTTCCTCCGCAAGATGAAAAACCGCCCAGAGAAGTTCCGTAAACGCCTCGTGTTCGAATAAGTTTGGATTCTCCAGCAGGCGAAGCAGAAAGTCTCTTTTATCGACAAGCAGTTCTTTTAACTTATCCAGCTCACCTGCGCCGCTGTCGATTTTATATTCGCGATGCTCGAGAATGCCTCTTAGTTTATCGAAGTGCTCATCAGACCATTTCTCGTCTACGATAAGATGTTTGGAGATTTTGTCCGGATTGGTATCGAACGATGAAAAGTATTTTAGCAGGTCGGTCCCCACCTCGCTGAAAAACGCCCCGATAACCATATTTAGTTTTTTAAGCATCGAGCGCTTTTCTCTTTCAGTCAGCACCTGGTGGATAATCAGCGTAACAAGCAGCACCTCTATAAATACGAACGCAACGTCGCCGACAAAATATATCATAATATGATGCACATCTCTGAAAATAAGAAAGTGAACAAAATAAACGATAAACGAAAGTACGACCAGCAGCAGACCGAAAATGATTTTATTGGTATTCATACCGTTCTTCATATCTGCACCGCCTATTTAGTTGGTTTAATAAACTTTCCTGGAAATTTTAATCTAATTGTAGATTGATTTCAAGAACCACCCTTTTGTTAGATATAGGTAAAATAAAAGGAAAATTATGGTTTCTCAATAGGCAGGGTCTGAATAATTAGGGCCTGCACCGGCCGACTAAGGGCCGAGTGTAATGGCTGTGAGCTGTTTGTTTTTTGCCACGAAAAGGCACAAAAAGGGTAGACACGGATTTACACGGATTAACACTGATTCATAAGCTACTCAGAGAATATAAGTAAACTGTTGCCGGTTTAGGCAAAATAAACTAAAATTTAACCGGCAACTCGGAGGGAAAACGACTGCGATATTAAGAATCACGAAACTACATAAACAAACAAAGTTTGTAAGAAAGAGATAAAGTCGTTTATCTAATCTGTGAGCTTATCCACATTAGGTTCTTCCGCTTCTTTACGTTTTGATATTTAACTTTCGAATTGCTAAATACTATTGCGACCAGCTTTTACCATCTCGCCGAAGAAAAGTTTAAAATATTTTTTCTCAACGCTTTCAATGATAGATTTCAAATCTTCTTTCGTCAATACTTTGATCTCTTCGTTTATCAATTGTGTAGCGGATAGGAACATCTTCCTTGAAAGATCGTAAAAATACCAAGATAAAAGATGTACGTTTTCTAAATCATTAATTAAGTCAAAATACATGGGATGTATAAGCCAGTTGCAGTAATAGTACGATGATAAATAAATATCAGTAACTTCTTTGTCATCAAGCAGCACAAAGACTCGCTCCCACAAGTATTTGTTTGTCCAATGTTTTGCTTTAACAGGATTCCCTTTTCTGTCTTTGCCCCACAGCTTTACTTTGATGGCTTCGATATTAGCCTTGCTGTTTTCTGGCCTATCTAGATATTCATCTATCGCTGTGAATTGCTGTGGAGCAGAAGAAATGATGTTGGCGACCCGCCACTTTTCAACATCCAGAAATGAGAAGAACTTCTCTGCTGCGTTTTGTATCGAATTATGAGAAAACAGGTTTAGATCGACATACAATTCAAGAATCGCTCTAACAGACCCAGCCAGCGCCAGACAGTCTACTGGTTCGTTGAGCTTGACCATGCTAAGAATCCAGAGACAGATTTTGCCATATACATTGAGCATGGCCGTTTTAGCGGTCATGCCGTCTTCCTTTCCTTTTAAATGTTGGATTAATTGTGATTTTGTCACCTCATCTAATGAATATTTCAGCCCATCATAGCCAATGATAGCTAAGCGTTGCCGAGGTATATTTCTAGGTTCCGCAATTAAGGTGGCACAAACACAGTCCGCGGCAATGCGAATATTCTCAAGCACCTTCCTCAAATCATTTTCAGCAGAGGGTAACAAAACACCTTGATTAACCGTGTACTGGTTTCTCATGGTATCAAGTGCAGCATAATCCGGACAATCTTCCGGCATGAGTGGTAGTATCTGATTTGTTGCCTTATGAATCCATGTCGCTATTTCTTTTGGCAACTGTGAATCTGGCATGTGAAGGTTATGCAATCTTTGTAATAGCTGTGTACCAATCGCTGCTAATCGTTCTGTTAGAATCTTCACTTGTAAGATTTCATCATCCATAAGGAGTCATATTCGCAACTAATCTTTCAAAATTGGTTCTTAATACAGTATGTTTTCCGCAAGATGATGTGCCTAATAATTGTCTTTGCAAAGATAAACCTTAGCATAGTACTTCACCGCAATAAGTATTATCTTGAGGATTGTTGGCAAAGACAAGAAGTAAATTGTTAATTTTCAGTTTGCTATTTTCCATTTTTAAATCTCTGAGTTCTCTGTGGCAAAAGTTAATATCAAGTTGAATTTTTTGAGAATTTGTTGAACAAAAGGACATCTGCTTTGTATAATTCGTTATATGGCGAAATATAGAAATAATGGTATAAAGGACATTACGAATATTTGCAAAGCTCTGGGTGATATTAACCGGGTGCGGATTGTAATGGCTCTTTCCAGCAGGCGGCTTTGTGTCTGCCAGTTGGTTGAGCTACTCGGCTTGGCGCCGTCAACAGTCTCGAAACATTTGTCAATTCTCAAACAGGCCGAGCTCATAGAGTCGCATAAAAACGGCAGGTGGGTACATTACAAGCTTTCAAAGGACAAGGAGAATAAAACACTGCAACAGATTTTGGGTTGCCTGAAACAATCGTTGGGCGGCGACGCTCAGATACAGGAGGACAAAAAAATATTGGCGAAAATCCTGAAAAAGGACCGTGAAGAGCTATGCCGGATGATGAAAAGAAGATAAAGGTTTTGTTTCTGTGCACGGGCAATTCGTGCCGAAGCCAGATGGCCGAGGGCTGGGCAAATGCACTGAAGTCCGATGTTATCGATGCGTATTCAGCGGGTATTTATCCGGTGACGGTAAGCAGCAGGGCGATAAAGGTAATGGCTGAGGCGGGCGTCGATATTTCGCAGCATCGCTCGAAGCACGTCGATGAGGTTATGGATATTGACTTCGATTTTGTCGTTACGCTCTGCGACAACGCAAAGCAAAACTGTCCTGTTTTTCCGAAACAAACCAGGCATATCCATAAATCATTTAAAGACCCGACTTTTATAATCGGAACAGAAGAAAAAACGATGGACGAATTTCGAAAGACGCGGGACGAGATAAAGGCATTTATAGAGACACTTCCGGAAAGATTACACGAAGATAGCAAAGATAATTAAGATGAAGATAAAAAGCGAATGGGGCAAACTGCTTCTAATAGTTGTGGTGTTTCTGGCGTGTTTTTATCTGCCGGTCGGCTACGGCAGATTCGAAAATGCGATTACAGAATCG
>CAZUTR010000057.1:0-10691 GCA_964623545.1 uncultured Pirellulales bacterium
AGTACGAGCCGAAGCATCCCCGCCTCCGGGGCAAGCTCCGGACTCCATACAAAAGTGTTGTGTGAAATACCTACTCCGGCAAGTTCGGGGAAAAAGTAGTTTTTGCGATATGAGCCCGAAACCCGCTGCACCAGCAGCGCCATCTGTTCATCCTGCTGGTCCAGACCCCTTTGGAGACGATACGCCAATGCGTTTTCGTTCATTGTGCTCGCATATACTTTTCGAACAGTTTCCTCGAATCGTGAGTAACGCTGCTCCGGGCTACCCTGATTCGGACAGAAGAAACTTTCGTATTTACCGGCAAAGGCGTTGCCAAAGGCATCCTCAAGCAAACTACTTGAGCGGATGATAATTGGAGATTGGCCGAAATAATCTATCATCTCCTGAAACTGTTCGCGGACCTGGTCGGGGAATTTGCCGGTTAAAAGTTTCTCTTTTAACCCGGACGCCACCTTAAAATAACCCTCTTTGGTTTTCTGCTCCATGCGTAGTTTCCACCAGCCGTTTTCCACTATATACGTGTAGAAAACATCCGAGCCGACGTAGAACGAGTCATGGGGTTCGATATATTGATTGAAATCAAATGACGTGTCTTTCGAGATTATACTGTTGGCCAACAGCATACCGGCCGCTTTACCGCCTATAAATCCGGTCCCGATTAATCTCTTCTTGATGTTCAGTAAATCTTCGAGCGACAGGGTCTGTTTTGCAAGTGATAATATCCTCTTTTCCCTGCCAATCATTAGACTGCACAGCTGTTCTACGGTCTTTTGCCTTTCGTCCACAGTTACCATCTTATTTTTCAATAATTCTTCGGCCTGCAGAAAAAAACGGTCCCAGTAATCAAGGATTCTCTGCGTGGATTCGGGTTCCCGTTCGGAAATGTAAGAGAAAAGCTTCGTCGCATCGACACTGCTTGTTATTGGAACGAAATTCTCCTCTTGCTGCATATGCGGCAGGAACATAGTAGGAGAATAGCGCTTCCAGACCTTAAGAGGGTGTATATAGAAGTTGCCTTCGAAGTTATACAAGTCCAGCATAAGCTGAGTTGTTTCGCGAATCCTTGCGATTGTTTTATATGAATGATTATTACGCAGCAATACGAAATAGGCGATTGTGTCCAGTTCGAAAAGGTACGGACAGGTTATCGCGAAAAAGTTCCCTATCATCAAATCCGTCGCCCATGCGCTAAGCAGGTCCGACAGACTATCGAAGACGTAGAAAGCCCCAATCCCTTCCTGTGATATTATTTTGTGAACTTTGGTTGAGAAACCCTCGAAACCGCTGTTTGCGTCGAGCTTATAGACCTTAACGCTGGAATTATTATTAACCAGCGGCTCGTGCTCGGCAAATCTCATGTATACGACCCTGCGACCATCCTGTACCGCCTGTCTTACATAAGGGTCAACAAAACTGCGGAAGTCGTCTATTTGGTCCACCTGCCAGACGACATTGTCGCCTTTTCTGAGGTTATTAAGGATTTCATCGAGGCCTTTCAGGCCTGTGCTCACCTGCTTTACCATAATTCCAGATACTCCCTCTTATGCCATCTTTCCATTTTGATAAGATAACAATTTTTAAGAGAAAAAGCATTTTTGCTATTTTTCGCAATATATCTTATAATAAGCAAACTTAATAATTATTATTTGCTGTAGTTGTGCAATACACACTACTAAATATATACTCGTATGATATATAATAGTTTTTAGTATCGTTCGGAAGGAAGATTTATCTGGTAATAGGAACTATCAGGGCTGCTTATAATGCATATAGAAACACTAAAAATATTTTGTGATTTAGCTGAACTTAGGAGTTTTTCAAAGACCGCGGAGAAGCATCTTTTAAGTCAATCGGCGGTTTCTCAGCAGATAGCACAACTTGAGTTAGTGCACAAGTGCGAACTGCTGGACAGAAAAAAAAGGCCTTTGGAACTCACCACATCCGGACAATCTCTTTATAGAGCAGCCAGAGATATTCTTGACAGATATGAGCAGTTCCGCAGTGAGCTAAATACCCTAAAATCCACGGCTGAAAGAAAAATAAATGTTGCTGCGATTTACAGTATCGGAATGCATATCTTGCCTGACTATGTTAAGAAATTCATGGTCAACTATCCGGATGTTAATGTCCACATCGAATATTTCCGTTCCGACAAGATTTACGAGTCGGTTCTGGCCGGCGATATTGATATTGGTATGGTCGCTGTGCCGAGAAAAGACAAGCGTCTTGAAGTATACGACTTTGAGGATGAGCCCCTGATGTTTGTATGCAGTCCCAAGCATCCTTTGGCCGGCGAGTCCTTAGTGGACATCCACCAACTGCAGTTTGAAAGGTTCATCGCTTTTGAGCAAAGTGTCCCGACGCGGAAATGGATAGACGGCATCCTTCAGCGTTATAGCGTTATGATTCACCCGATAATGGAATTCGACAACATCGAGACTGTAAAAAGAGCGGTGGAGATAAACGCAGGTGTGAGTATGCTGCCGCAGACGGCGATACTTCAGGAAATCGGCAGCAGGACGTTAAAGGCAATCAGCTTTTCGAACGAAAATTTCATCAGACCCACCGGGATAATTATTCGCAAAGGCAAGATTTTTAGCGATGCCGGCAAATACCTTGTTGAACTCCTCCGCAAAAAACGCGAATAACAATCCGTGGTTCGTGATTTGGTCTAGCCACGAGTCACGAGCGACAGGACACGAAAGATGTCAATTAAAGCAGTGATATTCGATTTGGATGGTACGATAACCCAGCCATATTTCGATTTTGATGCCATCCGCGAGGAAATGGGACTGGATAAAGATGCCGGGCCGGTCCTTGAGGCGATGGAGAAAATGACGCCCGCCCAGAGCCAGCGAGCCGAGCAGATATTACATACACACGAACAAAGGGCTGTGACGGAATCGAAGCTGAACGCCGGTGCGGCAGAGACACTCACCGCACTGCGCCAAAAGGGTATTCGTATCGGGATACTAACACGCAACAGACGCGGTAACGCGCTGGCTGTTGCCGAAAAACATGGCTTGAAGTTTGACGCCGTTATCGGCAGAGAACAGGGCCCGGTCAAGCCCGACGCCTTCGGCGTTTTACAGTTATGCCGGGACTTCGGCGTAAAACCGCAGCAAACTCTGCTCGTGGGCGATTATCTCTTCGACCTGCTCTGTGCAAAGACCGCCGGTGCCGCTGCTGTACTCCTGGTTAACCACGACGGGACAGACCAATTTTCAAAACACGCGGATTTTACTATTGAAACTATAGAACAAATACTGCAAATTATCGAAGATAAAGTGGAACCACCTGTGCCGAACGAATAGCGAAAAGGACACAGAGATAAAAGGTTTGTTTTTAATTCGCTTTGAATTTTCCTGCGAGATTCTCTGTAAAGAAATGAAAAACAGCCAATGAATACCACGAAAATTACGGAAGTTTTCTTGCTGTTTTTGGTTGCGACCGGTTTGTCTCAGTCAGCCGGCTGCGCGAAGGATTTATCCGCCGCTGAGCAGAAGATTGCCGATGCCAATTCTGTCGAGGCGATTTTGGACCGGCTGAGCGAGGCAACCGCAAAGCTCCAAACCTACCGGGCCAAGGTCGAATATCGTTTCTCTCAGCCGTTGTTCGAATCACAAACCTTCAGAACGGGCAACCTGTACTATCAACGAGACGGCAAAAATTCCATGCTTCGAATGAATTTCCTGACCCTCCAGCAAGATGATGAAGAAACGCAAAAATATCCCGAGCACTATATCTTCGACGGCGTCTGGCTCACGCACATTAATTATCAAATCAAATCTGTTAAGCGACGTCAGCTTACTGAACCAAACGCACCGGCCGACGCATTCGATTTGGCAAAACAGGATTTCCCGTTAATCGGCTTCAGCAGAACAGACGACCTTAAAAAGGATTTCGAAATAAAACTGGTTGAATATGCCGAGGAAAAAACACATCAACTGCATTTGAAGGTCAAACCGGATTCTGTCTATAATGACGACTATACTTCAGTGGATTTCTGGATTGATAAAAAGCTTAATCTGCCAACAAAAATAGTTGCGGTTACAACCGAGGAAGACATTTACGAGATAAAATTTCTCGATGCTAAAGTTAATAAGAAGCTAAGTAATAAAGTTTTCGATGTCAAAATTCCCGCTGACTTCGGCAAACCGGAGGTTATCCCGTTAGAGAAAAAAACGGAGAGTCAATAATTAATCATATACGTTTCTCATAGGACAGAGCAGGTTATATGGCAGAAGATATAATTGCCGATAAAGATTTTCAGGAGATGTTCGCGGCTCGCGCCCAAAGGCTGCTGGGTCTCGCGAACTATTTATCGGAGTACGGAGCAAGCAGACAAATCCTGACCCGTCCGTTACTGGGCGAGCTGCTTTCACAATCGGTACAGATTGAGGAATTTCTTGACGCTTATGGTGCGGCGAGCAACTGCCGATGGTGTTCATTCAGGGCGCTGACGGCGGCTACAAAACTTTTTTCCGATGTAAGTTACGAGCTGTTGCACATCAAACACTCGCTGCCCGTTTATCGTCTTTTGCCTATCGAGCAGGATTTTGCCAAGGCCACAGAAGACACACTTGATTTTACGAGTGCCGCCCTGCTGAGCGCGGCAAAACAAATGCTCGCCAAGGTCGAACAGTTAGGTCTTGTCATCCCCTCGGAAAGTCCACCACAGCTTTACAGCGAACAGCTTCCTCCCGGCCGATTGCTTCGTAGCTGTGTCACACGCAGAGTCGAAAAGGTCTCAGAAACAGTAACGATGCTGGCTACAGCTTTTTTGAATTTGGCTGCAGACAGCAAGGATGTCCGGGCCGCCGGCAAGGCCAAACCGCAGCAGTACGCCTCCTACGCCGAAGACACGGTTAGTGAGGAAATGCTACGAAGTCTCGAACTTCGATTCCACAACCTCCAGTCACTTTACGACACTTATGTCTCAGGTACTGAAGTTGAAAACCTGGACACAGACCTGCCTGTTCTCAGAGGCCATATTAGCGTTGTTTTTCATCTGCTCAAAACCGGCACGGCGTTCGTCCACTATTATGAACGGCACGTAACCAAACTTTCGTGTGGTTTGCCGAACTGGCAGGCGGCCGTAGTGAGCGCGGAGGACTTGCTTGCGATACTGATGAACTACTCTATTACTCACATCTGTCTCTATATTGCCTGTGCCGAACGGCTCTGTCAGGAAATGCTCAAAAAGTACGCCGTGATTGACCGCATCGAGGTCCCCGTGCCTCCCTACAGGGGCTTCCACGTTCGGCCTGCCACGCTGATTTCCAAACTTGTGCTGCACTATGGAAGCGAGGTGAAAATGCAGATAGATGACGAGGTTTACAATGCCGGTTCATCACTGGAGCTGTTCCGCGCCAACGAAAAAATCAATGCCGGCAAACGACGATGGCTGGCTAATGAAATCTCCCGACTAAAGCTTGTAGAACAGTATACCGGTGACAATAATATAAACGACGTCGTACGCAGTGTCGTATTGGCCTTGGCTGAGCAAAGCAAACTTATCCTGTACGAACAGCCGCTCCAGTTACCGGACGAACCAGAACAAAAAGAAGGAACTCTGCTGGAACGTGTCATCGACGAAATAAAACAACTGCAGTCGACAGGAAAAATCGACATCGAAACCGATTTGAAGGTAACGTTTGTCGGCGATAAGCGGGTGCTGGCCGACATTAAGCTGCTGGCCGAATCCGGTTATGGAGAGGACAACTTCGGCAATAACATTCCTCTGCCCGAAAAGCTTTCCTACCTGCGGTAATAAACTTAGGGTAAAAAACTGGATAAAAAAAATAATGAGGATAAAATTCTGCCTAACTCCAGCGATATAGAGCAAAAACTAAAATTCGAAGTTGGAAAGGATTAAAAATGGCAAAAGGAATTGTGATTTATTACTCGAGAAGTGGCAATACCAAGCAGATGGCTCAAATAATTGCTGAGGCAATGAACAATGCGGGTTTGCCGACTGATTGCAAGTCGGTTGATAAGGTAAAGGCCGAAGATTTGCTCAAATTTGATGCGATAGTCATCGGTTCGCCCACCTATTACGGCCATATGGCTGGGCCGATTAAGCAGCTATTCGACGAGGCGGTGAGCCTTCACGGCCGACTCGACGGCAAAATCGGCGCTGCCTTCAGCAGTTCCGCAAATATCGGCGGCGGCAATGAAACCACGATTATGGGCATATTAGAGGCGATGCTCATCGCCGGAATGGTCGTTTGGGGCGACTCGCAAGGTGACCACTATGGGCCGGTTTCAATTGGAAAACCCGACCAGAGGGTCGAAAAACAGTGTGCCAGAAGAGGCAAAAGGATTGCAGAATTGACCCAAAAATTGACCGCCTGAAAGGCCGAATTAGGCAAAATAAAAAATGTTGGTTTTTTTGCAAAAAAAAGCATTTTTCTTTGACAAAATGCTTCTGTCTCGTTAATTTCTGGGAAATCGTAAACCAATAGTGGAGGTTATTTTAATGCAAGAATATGAAAATCTAAAAGCAATGGTGGCCGAGACCGAAGCCGACATTAACAAGGCAGAGGGCGGGAATAAGGCAGCGGGAACGCGGGTTCGCAAGCAGATGCAGAAAGTAAAGCAGGCTGCTCAGGAGGTTCGTAATCGCGTTCTTGAGATTAGGTCAACCGATTAAACAGGCACTTGAATCTGTATATTGAGTGCTATAAGCATTTCGGTCCGCTGGCCTCGTTAGGCAAAAAACGCCTGATATTTACTCATTTATGAACAGGGCTTTTTTGAGGGGCTTGTCGAGACCGGGGGGGTGAACAGTTTTATATGCGCAGCGTGCTTGTCTGGCTGCGGCTTGACCTTTGCCAAGACGAGTCATTTGGGAACCGTAAATGCCACCGCCATTATTATTCGATTTATCACAGATTGACCTGACAGCAAAGCCCGTCTTTGACAGAGAAGCGATTCTCAAGGTAAATCCTCAGCAATATGAAATGCAGCAACTCGACGGCGTCATCTGGTACGACAAGGAAAAATTTCTGATTTTGGGCTATAAGGATGTAACCTCCGATGAGTTCTGGGTTCACGGCCACATCCCCGACAGGCCATTGATGCCCGCCGTAATAATGGTCGAGGCGGCAGCTCAGCTTGCAAGCTTTTTCGTAAAGCAAATTTACGAGATGGGTGGCTTTATCGGCTTTGCCGGTATAGATTCGGCGAAGTTCCGCTCTTTGGTCGAGCCGGGACAAAGGCTATACCTGCTTTGTCATATCACTACATTCAAACGCAGGAAGTTCACCGCAAGCGCCCAGGGAGTAGTGGATGACGCTATGGTATTCGAGACAATTGTATCCGGCCTGAACGTGTAGCTGCTTTTGCCCACAGCCCGTCTGAACTGACAGTATTGTGTTGTAAAATGCCCCCGAATAGCCCCAAGGGGATTCGAACCCCTGTTGCCGGGTTGAAAACCCGGTGTCCTGGACCTACCTAGACGATGGGGCCTGCCAAAAACTTACTCCATACTGATTGCCTCGACAGGGCAGGCGTCAACGCAAACACCGCAATCGATGCAGGCCTCGATATCGACCTCTGCCTTCTCATCGACCATGCTTATGGCGTCGCTTGGGCATTCTTCCACACAGGCCTCGCAACCAGTACATTTTCCTTTATCTATTTTAGCTGGCATTTACATATCCTTTCCAAAAAGCCAACAATTACTCATAAGAGACGAAATGTTACAAAATTATAGTGATTTTACAACACATTTTTTTTGAAATTACACTATACGGTTATACGAATGAACACGGCAAATCAGTTCAAAAAAATAATGAGTCTTGTAAACGAGCTAAAAAACGCTGTCGAATCCCTGCAATACGGCCTCCGACCTTTTTTTATCTTGTCCCAGGCGTTTTTTGCTATTACAATTAGCCCTTTTTGAAGCTCAGGTATGTTATCGTGAGCTATATACTGGTAAATAAGCTCATCATACTATGAGGCAAATACGTACCTTGATAGGTGGCTAAGTTATGATATTACCGATTCGAACAAATATTCGGCCGTGGCGAACGCCATACACAAATTACGCCCTGATTATCGCCAATATCATTATCTTTGTGGCTCAATATCATACAGACCCACAAACCCATACTTTAACATTTCAACCCTGGGTGCAGCATTTTATGCTCACGCCGGCCCGCCCTTATCTGTGGCAGTTTATAAGCTATGCCTTTCTGCACGGCGGCATTATGCATATCTTTTTCAATATGTTTTTTCTGTATCTGTTCGGCAACAATGTCAACGATAAGCTTGGTCATATCGGCTATTTGTGTTTCTATCTGGCAGGCGCCATATTCAGTGGTATAGGCCACACCCTCGTGAGCAACAATCCCGTCCTTGGGGCCAGCGGTGCCGTAGCCGCTGTTACGGGTGCTTTCCTTGTTCTTTTCCCGCAGACCCTGATAACCATTCTGTATTGGTTTTTCTTCATTGGAACAATGGATATCTCGGCGTTGTACTTCATCGCCCTCAAAATGATTTTACTCGACAACGTAATTGTTCGATACACACAAAACGTTGCCTACGATGCGCATTTGGCCGGATACGCCTTCGGCATTTTGTCTATACTTGGTTTGCTTGCAGCAGGTTTGCTCAGCACCAGCCACATGGATTTATGGGCAATGATAAAACGTTGGAACCAGCGGCGGCGTTATCGTGACGTCGTCTCAAGCGGCTACGACCCTTTCACCGGCTTGACAGCTCCAAAAAAAATGAAGGTTAAGGAAGTTAAAAAAACACGTGCTCAAAAACAACGTGAGCAAAAGATAGCTCAGCTTCGCGAACAAATCAGCAGCCAAGCCGCTCAGCGAGATCTCTCGGCCGCAGCCGCAGTTTATCTCCAGCTCATCGAACTCGATGCAAAGCAGCTTCTGCCCCGACAGTACCTGCTTGATATTGCAAATCAGCTTGCCAGTGACGGAAAATCAGCCGAAGCTGCCAGAGCTTATGAGCAGTTCTTAGCCCATTACAGCACCTATGAGCATGCAGAGCAGGTCCGGTTAATGCTGGGCATATTATACTCACGTTATCTGGACAAACCAAACCTGGCTGTAAAGCATCTAAAGGCAGCGGAGGAAAAACTTTCGGATCAGGGCCAATTGAAGATGTGCAGAGATGAGCTTGCCAAATTACAAACCTAACTCCACCTTCTTGGGCGCAGAGCTATCGGCCAAATCAACTCATCAAAATCAGTATCCAATTTGGCATAATAAAATAGTTGACAACCAGCTCAGCAACTGATAACTTTATTTCGATTAAAACCTTATTGATATTTTTGCCAAGTTTTTGTGCAAAGAGCTTTTTTGGGAGACAGAAAGATGAAATCTTACATAAATTTACTTTTTTTCGTTGTTCTTGTAATTTTGTTCTCTGCCGCTTTGGCACAACAACCTGCAGGAAATGAAAAAGCCGCATCAATTCCCGATGCCAACCAGCCCAGAACTCCAGATTTTCCTTACGTTGCAGAGATAACCGGTGATGATGTCAACATCCGTCCCGGCCCCGGCACACAGTATTATGTCTGCGGAAAGCTGAACAAAGCTGACAGAGTGAAAATCCTCAGCGCTCGATTTAGCTGGTCCTGTATTGTTCCGCCGAAGGGCAGCTTCTCCTGGATTTCGACACAGTATGTCACCACGGACCCGGATAAACCTGAAATAGGAACTGTTACAGGTGACGCCGTTCGAGTTTACGCCGGCTCCGACGAAATAAAGCCCATGCACTCCACATTTTCACAGGGCAAACTCAATAAGGGTGACAAAGTCACCTTATTGGGAGAAGAGCAGGATGATTACTATAAGATTGCTCCACCGTCTTTTGCCTATCTTTGGGTGAGTACACAATATATAAATCCGCTCGGTTCTGTTGGGGATGTGCCGGTTGTCGTTAAGCCGATGCGCAAACCCAAGCCCAAACCCGGTGATACTGCCGCCGTTGCTCCAGCTATGATGCCACACGAATCCAGAAAGCTAAAGGAGTATCACGCTTTGGCTAAGCAGATTAAGGACGAACTGAAAAAGCCGTTGGACCAGCAGGATTACTCAAACTATAAAGAAGCACTAACCGCCATCGCCGACGACAAAGAAGCCGGCAAAGCGGCTCGATTTGCAAAATATGCGCTTGGCCAAATCGACCGTTACGAGTTGGCACGAAAGATAAACAAGGAAGTCCAGCTTCAGGATGAACAATTACAGAAGAACAAGGAAAGAATAGAAAAAGCCCGTGCCGCAAGCCGGGCTCAGATTAAGAACCTTGGAAGTTTTGCTGCAATAGGTAAACTTCTTACATCGGAGGTTTATGGCAAAGAGCCGCAGCTGGTACACTACAAAATACTGGATGAGGCCGGCAAAATCGTCTGTTACGCCTTGCCGACTGACAAAGCCGCGGAAATGGATTTGAGTGAGTTTTTAGACCACAAGGTCGGCCTGGTCGGCACAATCGAGCCGCACGTGCAAACATCCAGCGCACTGGTCCGATTCACCGAAATCACAAAACTTGACTAATTGGATTTTGAACCAAATTACAATCAAGGCACGGCTTTACTTTCTGTCTGTCCCAGCGTTCCCGTCGTCCCTCGTGCATCGTCTGTCTTCCGTCTTCTGTAGTCTGTCCTCCGTTTTTCATCTCAACGACCAGTCGTACGGGCAGCAGTACAGCCATTCATC
>CAZUTR010000058.1:0-10572 GCA_964623545.1 uncultured Pirellulales bacterium
GAAGTAATTGCCAATATGCAATCGGCCGGACGGCTGTATGCCTGAGAGGACTCTCAAAATCAAACTCCTAATATAATAAACAATAAAGGGTTATATTGCCTTTTTGTCTCCACATAGAGACCCTGTTTCTGACCATATCAAAATAACCAAACAGACGCGAAATGTCAAGGATTTTGCGAATATCTCGGCTTTGGGATTTAATCAGGCAGTTGCCTCTTGTGTATAGTGGTGAAATATTTGGATTGACGAGGCCTGATAGTTGCGGTTATTGTATAGGTAAAGAAAATCGGGCGGAAAATTCCGAACAAAAAGTCGGAATTCCACTATGTATTCAGAAAACGTATTCGGAGAAAGTATGATATGCAGGTGACAGGGTCGAAAGTTGCCATAGCGGGTGCCGGTAACGTGGGCAGCTCATTGGCGTTTTCCTTGATGATAAAAGGCATTGCAAGAGAGATTGTTTTGATTGATGTAGACAAAAAACGAGCTGAAGGTGAATGTATGGATTTACATCATGGGGCCAGCTTTGTTTCGCCGGTAAAAATATATTCAGCAGGATACGAAGCTTGTGCCGGAGCGAATGTGATTGTTATCGCGGCAGGCGCCAAACAGAAACCGGGACAATCAAGAATGGCTTTGCTCAAAGAGAATGTCGAAATCTTCAAAGGCATAGTACCAGAAATCACAAAATACGCTGAAGATGTTATCCTGCTGATTGCGACGAATCCTGTTGATATATTGACATACGTAAGCTTAAAGGTATCAGGTTTGTCTTCGAACAAGGTAATCGGCTCAGGGACGGTGCTCGACAGCTCAAGATTAAGGTATTTGATAAGTGAACATTGCAGTCTGGACCCGAGAAATGTTCATGCCTATATAATCGGCGAACATGGTGACACTGAGCTTGCCGTTTGGAGCCACGCTAATGTTGGTGGTATGCTGTTCGCCCAATATTGTCCCGCTTGTGACCACCAGTGCGATTACAAAAATGAGCTGAATAGTATTTTTGAGCAGGTCAAAAACTCAGCTTACAAAATTATCGAAGCAAAAGGGGCTACTTATTACGCCATAGCGCTCGCTCTGGTCAGAATAATTGAGGCAATACTAAGAGATGAGAACTCAGTTCTGCCTGTTTCAACGTTAATCAATGACTATTATGGAGTAGAAGGTGTATGCCTGAGCATACCTTGTGTTGTAAATAAAAGTGGAGCTGGGCGAAAATTGCAATTGGAGCTTTCAGATACCGAGCAAAAGCAGCTTAAACACTCTGCAAAGATGCTAAAAGAAACGATTAAGAGTCTCAAGTTATAAAGAAAATACAACAAGTCAAAATCTAAAAGACATCTTTTGTTATAAAAAAGAAGGAGTTGAAAAAATGAAAAGTATCGAAGGTACACAAACTGAGAAGAATTTGCTTACAGCTTTCGCCGGTGAATCACAGGCGAGGAACCGTTACAGCTATTTTGCAAGCCAGGCGAAAAAAGAAGGTTATGAGCAGATGGCTGCCATATTTGCCGAGACGGCCGAGCAGGAAAGAGAGCACGCCAAGCGTGAATTCAAATTTCTTGAGGGAGGTGAGGTTGAGATTTCGGCGGCGTTTCCCGCGGGTGTTATCGGCAACACGCTGGAGAATTTGAAAGCCGCTGCGGCCGGCGAGCATTACGAAAACACCAAGATGTACCCGGAATTCGCAAAAACAGCGGACAAAGAAGGATTCAGTGAAATCGCAGAGGTGTTCAGAAATATCGCTGTGGCCGAGAAGCATCACGAACAACGATACCTCGCTTTAGCTAAAAATATAAACGACGGGAAGGTATTTAAACGTGATAAATCTGTAAGGTGGGTGTGCCGAAACTGTGGCTATATTCACGAAGGCACCGAAGCGCCGGATTTATGCCCGTCCTGTGGACATCCTCAAAGCTATTTTGAATTAGAAGCCGCTAACTACTAACAGTTTTTGCAGAAACAAATCTTATGGAAGAAAGAGAAAGCGCAATAACGGTAAAAGGCCAACCGATGACTTTGCTGGGGACCCTCTTGAAAACCGGTGGCAAAATACCGGACTGTGAAGTTTTGGCTAACGATATGTCTGTGGTAAAACTATCAAGCTTTCGTGGCAAAGTCTGTATAATTTGCTCGGTGCCCTCGCTTGACACATCGGTCTGTGATACTGAGATTCGCAGGTTTAATGAAGAAACGGCCAAACTTGGCGAGGATGTGGCTGTTTTGGTAATTAGTATGGACCTTCCCTTTGCTCAGAAGCGCTGGTGCGGGGCGGCGGGTATTGAAAACGTAAAAACCTTCTCAGACCACCGTGATGCCCAGTTCGGCAAAGCATTCGGCGTTCTTATCAAAGAGCTGCGCCTGCTCGCACGGGCGGTATTCATCGTTGATAAGCAGGGTATCTTACGATATAAGCAGCTCGTAAAGGAACTGACAGATGAGCCAAGCTATGATGCTGCGCTGAAGGCGGCAGAGGAGTTGATGAATTAAAACAAGTCAATCATGAAAATTTGAAGGGAGTAGACAATGGCTAAACCATTAGAAATTTACGAATGTAAGGTCTGTGGAAACTTGGTGGAAGTGCTCCGTGGTGGTGTGGGCGAACTGGTCTGCTGCGGTCAGCCGATGGAAAAACTGACTGCAAAAACCGCGGATGAAGGCAAAGAGAAACATGTGCCCGTGATTGAAAAAATCGACGGCGGCTACAAGGTCAAGATAGGCAGTGTCCCTCATCCAATGGAGGAAAAACACCATATCGAATGGATTGAGCTTATTGCCGACGGTAAAGCATATCGACAGTCACTTAATGCGGGTGATGCGCCCGAAGCGATATTTAATGTCGAGGCGGCCGGCATCGGTGCACGCGAGCACTGCAATATCCACGGCTTGTGGGAAGGAAAGTAAATATGTTCAAAAAGAAATTGCAGGATGCTCTGAACGAGCAGATTGCTTCGGCAAATTGTAGAAAATAAGGAGACTTAGAATGTCAAGAGGTATGACCTTTAATGCGGATGAAATATTCGAGATGGCAGAGCAAGTTGAGCGCAATGGCGCTGAGTTTTATCGCCAGGCAGCTCAAAACTCCTCTGATAAAGAAACAAAACAAATGCTGCTTGATATGGCGGCTATGGAGGATGGACACCTGAAAATCTTCAGCGAAATGCGAGAACAGCTAAGTGAACAAGAAATGGAAGTAACGGCCATTGATCCGTATGATGAGGCCGTAATGTATCTGCAAACCATGGCGGACGCACGAAGCTGGGAAGGCAGGAAAAGTCCGAATGAGCAGCTTACAGGTTCGGAGTCGATAAAGGAGATTCTTGAGATAGCTCTGAATTCCGAAAAGGAGTCGGTTGTTTTTTACCTCGGCCTGAAAAGTCTTGTTCCTCCAAGGGCAGGCAGAGACAAGGTTAAGGAAATTATTATAGAAGAATTGGGACATATAAGAGACCTGCTCAAACGATTGAATGCATTAACATCAGCTTGACAAACTAATTAATAAGGACTTCAGTTATGAAAAAATACAAATGTACTATGTGTGGATATATTTACGACCCGGCCGTCGGCGACCCGGAAAACGGCGTTGAGGCCGGAACTGCTTTTGAGGATTTGCCGGATGACTGGGTGTGCCCGGAATGTGGTGCGGCCAAGGACCAATTCGAGCCCATTGAAGAATAATCTCGCAACCAAAAAAAACAGTATATTTGCGCACACATTTATAAATTATTCTAAAAAGAATAAAGAACTGTTTAAACGCACAACGTACTCAGTAGTTATGGGAGAAAATAATGGACATATTTGATTTTGCGATGCAGATGGAAAAAGACGGTGAAGCGTATTATCGTCAGTTAGCTAAGCAGACTAGTAATAAAGGCCTCAAGAAAATCCTTAACATGCTGGCCGATGATGAAGTTGAGCATTACTATATAATAGAGAAGATTAAAACAGGAAAGCACTTTCCCGCCCAGACTATAATTTTAGCAGATGCCAAAAACGTTTTTGTACAGATGGCCGAGTCGGCAGAGCAGCTCGATATTGATACAACCCAAAACGAGCTCTACTCAAAAGCACGAGAGATTGAAAAAAGAAGTATGGATTTCTATCAGGAAAAAGCTAATCAAATGGAGGAAGAATATCAAAGAGAGATTTTTATGGCATTAGCCGAAGAGGAGAAGAAGCATTTTTTTCTCCTGGAGAATATAATCGAATTTATCTCGCGTCCCAAAAACTGGCTTGAGAACGCAGAGTTTTACCACTTGGACGAATATTAACAGCTTTTCAAAAAAGGGTGCAAAATGAAAGGCAAAATAATCAACAGAATCACTTTATCCGGGATATTGGTTTGTTTAATTGTTTCTACTTCACTGGTTTATTCGCACTGCCAGATACCATGCGGCATCTATGATGACGGCACGAGATTTACATTAATAGCTGAACACATAGCAACCGTCGAAAAATCAATCAAGCAGATTACCGAGCTATCAGGACAAGGCGAGAAAAACTACAACCAAATCGTTCGCTGGGTTCAGAACAAGGAAAATCACGCTGACTATATCATGGAAATAGTCGCGGATTACTTTATGGCCCAGCGCATAAAGCCGGCTGACAAAATCAATGGCGGTGAATACGAGAAGTACGTTAAAAAATTGACTCTGCTGCACGAAATGCTCGTTTACAGTATGAAGGCAAAACAAACAACCGACCTCTCGAACGTTGAAAAACTCAAGACTCTGTTGGGCGAGTTTAAAACCATCTACTTCGAAAACAGTGAGCACCAGCATTGAGCAAACTGCAAACATCACTGATGAAAGTTTAAACTTGTTAACGGTTTTGTTTCGATGACGGATGAATACTATGGATAAAAGTCCATCACCTCAAAATACTGACGATATCTCTATCGTTCTCTGCGGGCAGGCGGGCCAGGGTATTCAGACTATCGAGTATGTATTAACGAGAATCTTGAAACTTGCCGGTTACAACGTCTTTGCGACGAAGGAATATATGTCCCGTATTCGCGGAGGCACAAATTCCACTGAAATAAGGGTATCTTCAAAACCGGTCAGGGCGATTATTAATCGTATAGATATTCTTATTCCATTGGATAAGGATGCCGTCCGGCACGTCCGAAAGAGAATCTCGTCCAGGACAATAATCCTGGCGGAGACTGAAAACGGCGGTGAAGTTTCGGACCGGCGAGAATGTGTTTTTATAGAGGTGCCTTTTACTAAAACCGCCACAGATATCGGGGATAAGATTTACTCGAACATCGTGGCGGTCGGTGTGGTTGCAGGACTTCTGGGAGTAGATTTGCAGTTGGCGAATGATTACGTCAGAAAGTATTTCTCAAAGAAATCTGACGATGTCGTAAATAAGAATATCGAAGCGGTAAAGGCCGGGCATAAACTCGGCTGTGATTTGGATAGTTCTGGAAAGATTGAATTTGCTGTAAAGCCGGAGGCGGGTATCAAAGACCAGGTTCTTTTAAGCGGAGCCGAAGCGGTAGCTTCAGGGGCAATAGCTGGCGGTTGCAATTTTGTATCCTCTTATCCGATGTCGCCTTCAACGGCTGTGCTTGTGTTCCTTTCACAACACGCAAAAGAATTTGACATCATAGCGGAGCAGGCGGAGGATGAGATAGCGGCAATGAACATGGCGATTGGTGCTTGGTATGCCGGCGCAAGGGCGATGGTTACGACGTCGGGAGGTGGTTTTGCATTGATGACTGAAGGCTTGAGTCTGGCGGCGATGCTGGAATCGCCTGTGGTAATACATCTCGGCCAGCGGCCGGGCCCTGCTACAGGATTGCCCACAAGGACCGAGCAGGGCGACCTTGAGCTTGCACTCTATGGAGGACATGGTGAGTTTCCGAGGATAATACTTGCTCCCGGGACACTTGAAGATGCCTTTATCTTAACTCGCAAGGCATTTAATCTGGCTGATAAATATCAGGTGCCGGTATTCGTGTTAACAGACCAGTATTTTCTGGATAGTTATTACAATACAACCGGTTTTGATTTGTCAGATTTGAAGACCGAAAAATACATAGTCAAAACAAAAAAATATTATCGAAGATACGAGCTTACGGCAGACGGCATATCGCCTCGCGGCATTCCCGGCTATGGTCAGGGCCTTATTTGTGTTGATAGTGACGAGCATGACACGCAGGGACACATAACAGAGGACCTCGAAACCAGGGTCAAAATGGTGGACAAACGGCTCAAAAAAGGTCAGGCAATGATAAAAGACACAATACCACCTCAATTAATAGGGCCGGAGGATTACAAGACGCTGGTGGTATGTTGGGGCTCGACTTACAACATCGTAGATGAGGCAATAAGGAATTTAAACCGGCAGTCAGTTGCTTTTCTTCATTTTAAGCAGGTACATCCTCTGCCGAAAGAGACGGTAAGTTTTCTTAAAAAAGCGGAGAAAACTATAATTGTCGAAAACAACGCCACGGGGCAGTTCGCAAAACAAATAAAGCTTCACACTGGAATAGATATTAGCGAGAAGGTTTTGAAGTACAGCGGGTTGACTTTTACAGTTGAAGAGCTGGTGAAAAGACTGGATAGTCTGTTGGATTGAGATAATCGGCGATGGATATTAAGAAATTTGATATGGGTGACATTGATATTGCGTGGTGTCCGGGCTGCGGCAATTTTGGAATTCTTAACACCCTGAAAAAGGCCCTTTCCGAATTAGGCATCGAGCCGACGAATCTCGTGCTTGTATCGGGTATAGGCCAGGCGGCGAAGATTCCGCATTATTTCAAGACCAATTTTTTTAATGGTTTGCACGGCCGGGCGCTGCCGGCCGCCACCGCCATCAAGGCGGCCAATCCGAACTTGACAGTTATTTCCGAAAGCGGCGACGGCGATATGTATGGCGAAGGGGGCAACCATTTTATACATACCATACGACGCAATCCCAATATCACCAACATTGTTCACAACAATATGGTCTATGGCCTGACAAAAGGACAGGCATCGCCTACGAGTCAGTTGGGTTTCAAGACACCGGTCCAGGTAAACGGCGTATTTCTTGAGCCGTTTAATCCAATTGCAGTGGCTATTGCGCTTGATGCCGGCTTTGTTGCAAGGGCTTTCGCCGGTGATATGGAAAAGACTAAAGAGATACTGAAAAAAGCCGTCACGCATAAAGGGTACGCACTTGTGGATATATTCCAGCCCTGTGTCTCGTTTAACAAGCTCAACACCTTTCAGTGGTTCAAGGACCATACCTACTACCTAAAGGATTCTCATAAAGTCGGTGATAGAAACCAGGCCTTTAAGAAAGCGATGGAAACTGATAAACTGCCGCTTGGTGTATTCTACGTTAATGTGAATAAAGCGACTTTCGAAGAGAACATCGGCACATATAAAGATGATAAGAGTCCTTTATATGAGCGTGAATTGAACTTCGAGAAACTTCGGGATTTGATTGAAAAATTTAAAACGTTGATTTAATTGTTCGGACAGTTTTAAGGAGACAGTTATGCTGCAGGATGGCGAAAAGGGAGTAATTATTCAAAGAGATAAACGAAGCTACGCGGTCGCTCCGCATATTCCGTGCGGCGTGGTAAAAGGTGACACACTTCGCAAACTCGCCGATGTTGCCGAAAAGTACGGGGCGGCGGCGCTAAAAATTACCGGCGCGGCAAGAATCGCCATCGTGGGTCTGAAGGAAGAAGATATCGATGATGTCTGGGCCGAGCTGGATATGAAGCCGGGTGCTGCGATTGGACTTTGTGTAAGAAGCGTCAAGGCCTGTCCGGGAACAACCTTCTGCAAAAGAGGGATTCAGGACAGCCTGTCACTGGGGCTCAAACTGGATGAAAAATATCATGGTATGGAATTGCCGGGCAAATTCAAAATTGGTGTAAGCGGCTGTCCGAACCAGTGCGCCGAGACGTGCATTAAAGATGTAGGCCTTGTGGGAA
Source organism: uncultured Pirellulales bacterium (assembly GCA_964623545.1). GTDB lineage: Bacteria > Planctomycetota > Phycisphaerae > Sedimentisphaerales > Anaerobacaceae > CAZUTR01. Next base: position 7,943 of record CAZUTR010000058.1, read on the forward strand.
TACCGAAGGGCTGGAAATTGCTGGTCGGCGGCAACGGCGGTGCAAAACCAAGATTATCGCTCGAACTGGCTAAAGACTTAACGGTCGAACAGGCCCTTGAGCTTATCGATAAAGTAATCGACTACTACAAATCAAACGCCAAGCCGCATCAACGGCTCGGCTCGATGCTCGAAAAGATGGGCTTCGAGCAGTTCAAATCGGCGGTATTAGGTGAGTAAGGTTTCAACAGACATAAAACAGGCACTCGAGAAACTGTACCGTAAGTACAACCGCTGGAAATTGATTAAACCGGACCCCCTGCAGTTCGTATATCAATATGCGAAAAAAGCGGATATGGAAATAACCGGCATCTTAGCTGCTGTTCTCGCCTACGGCAGGGTGGAGCAAATCGAAAAAAGCGTTACTGAACTTTTGTCGCGGATGGGTAATAGTCCGTATGAATTTGTACGTACTTTTAACAAAAGCAAAAGGGAGAAACTAAAAAACTTCAAGCACCGCTTTAACACAGGCGATGATATTTCCGATTTGCTTGAGCTGCTGCGGAAAGTAATCGATAAATTTAGCTCCGTAGAAGAACTTTTCCTTCAGGGCTATAATAGGAATGACAAAAATATCATACCTGCTCTTTCCACGTTTTGTGACACACTATTGAGTTGGTATGCTTCGGCACACAAAGACCGTATATCAAAGGGACTTGCCTATCTTCTGCCGAGACCGGAAAAAAACAGTGCCTGTAAACGGCTCAATCTTTTTCTTCGTTGGATGGTTCGTAATGATGATGTTGACCCCGGCTTGTGGAAATCAATAGATAAAGCCAAACTAATTGTGCCGGTGGATGTGCATATGGGCCGGTTATGCAGAATCCTTGGCCTTTACAACCACAAAACAGTGTCCCTGAGAGCAGCTCTTAAAATCACAGACAGCTTCGCTGAATTTTCACCGACCGACCCGGTAAAATATGATTTCGCACTTAGCAGAGTCGGCATAATCGAGGATTGCACCGGCCGACTAAGGACCGAATGTGAGAACTGTGAGCTGTTCGTCTTTTGCCGCGAGAAAATACGAAAAGATTAGACATGGATTTATTCATCATACATCTGGCTGATTTACGCCGATATTAAGCTGAGCAGCAATTGCCGCACTGCATACATTCGAAGTACAGCCCGGCGACATACCACGGTTTTTTCTTTTTCCTCTCAGACACAAATTATACCTATCATGGTAGTTAAAATTTAAAAACTAAAATAAGCATTACGCAAAACAAACATATTGTTGAAAGTATTATAAGTAATACTATAGCCCTTTTACCAATGGATGTGCCCTTAACTCTCTGATACCGAAAAACAAGGAACCATAGGAACATCAAAATACCAATGTTCCCGATACACACAAATATAGCCTCTCTTGAACTACTTGGCTCCATGGGTAAGAATAAAAATAATAAACCGGCGAAAAATAAATAGAGGGCAAAGACCGGCCAAAAATATATTCTAAAACCATCACTTTTTAATAGATGCTTCAGTATTATTGTTGTTTTGTGCTTCATAGTTCTTTATGAATCTCTGAATTTCAGCAACAACATCTATTTTACCATTTCAAAACTGCACCGGTATCGGCGCTGGTTGCCATCGAGGCGTACTTTGAAAGATAGCCGGTTTTAATTCTCGGCTCAGGTGCCTTCCACTGTTGCTTTCTCGCCGACATTTCTTGGTCGGAGAGTTTCACGTTTATCTTGTTGTTTGGAATATCGATTTCAATTATGTCGCCATCTTTTAATAATCCTATTGCCCCCCCTACCGCTGCTTCAGGACTTATATGGCCGATACAGGCGCCCCTTGTTCCGCCGCTGAATCGGCCGTCGGTTATCAGCGCGACCGATTCGCCAAGACCCGCACCCATAATATAGCTGGTCGGACTTAGCATCTCCTGCATACCCGGCCCGCCCTTAGGCCCTTCGTTTCTTATAACAACTACGTCACCTTCTTTTACCTTGCCCGCTAATATACCGTCACAGGAATCTTCCTGACTCTCGAAAATAACTGCCGGGCCTGTATGGGTAAGCATCTTCTCGGCGACGCCCGCGGTCTTTATAACTGCGCCACCGGGGGCGAGATTACCGCGGAGAATCGCCAGCCCGCCTGTCTTCGAATAAGCATTATCGAGCGTGTGAATTATGTCGGTATCTTTAATTTCAGCGCTGGCGATATTTTCGCCGAGCGTTTTGCCGGTGACAGTCAAACAATCCGTGTTTAATAGGTTTTTCACCTTGCTGATTTCATTTAGTATCGCGCTTATGCCGCCGGCGGCATCGACATCCTCGACGTGGACATTGCTCGATGGGGCGACCTTGCAGATATTCGGACACTTGGCGCTGATTTTATTTATCCTTTCGAGGTCGTATTTAATGCCTGCTTCACTGGCCACCGCCAGTGAGTGCAGAACGGTATTCGTCGAGCCGCCCATCGCCATATCAAGAGCCAAAGCGTTGTCCAGCGACTTTACGTTAATAATATCCAGCGGCTTGATGTCTTTTTCGACAAGTTCGAGAATCTGTCTGCCTGCTGTTCTGTAAAGCTCTTCTCTCTTTGGATTGATAGCGAGAATCGTACCGTTTCCCGGCAGCGCAATCC
>CAZUTR010000059.1:0-10558 GCA_964623545.1 uncultured Pirellulales bacterium
GCGTTGAAGCAATGCGACTGCTTGGTGACAAGGTCGAAGCCCGCAAGCTGGCACGTAAAGCGAAAGTGTTGGTGGTTCCCGGCTCCGAAGGCACCATCGAAAATGAAGCTGAAGCGCTGAAACTGGCCAATAAGATTGGCTATCCGGTGATGATAAAGGCCGCTGCCGGCGGCGGCGGACGTGGAATGCGGGTCGTTCATAACGATATTAGTTTTCGCTCAGCGTTCAGCTCAGCCCAGGCAGAAGCAAAAGCCGCTTTTAAGGATGGAAGTATATATCTGGAAAAGTGCATAAGCGAGGCGCGGCATGTGGAGGTGCAGGTGATGGCCGACAGAACAGGCAAAGCGCTGCACTTCTACGAGAGGGACTGCACCATTCAGCGAAGACATCAAAAAATAATTGAAGAATCCCCCTGCCCAGTGCTGAACGAGCGAACCAGAGACGCAATTTGCGAAGCTGCCTTGAGAATTATTAAAGAAGCCAAATACGAAAATGCCGCAACGGTCGAGTTTCTTTTAGACAAGGATAAAAAGTTTTACTTCATTGAGGCAAATACACGAATCCAGGTTGAGCACCCAGTTACCGAGATGGTGACCGGCTTCGACCTGATTAAACTTCAGCTCAAGATTGCCAACGGTGAAAAAATTAAACTGAGTCAAAGAGATATCAAACATAATGGCTTTGCTATCGAGTGCCGAATCAATGCAGAAGACCCCAGGAATAATTTTGCCTCTTCTCCGGGCACGATTACCCGATACATTCCGCCTGGCGGTCCCGGTGTCAGGGTAGATACACACGCCTATCAGGGCTGGACAGTTTCGACAAGCTACGATTCGATGCTTTGTAAACTCATCGTTCACAAGAATACAAGGGAAGAAGCAATCTCCACGATGAAAAGGGCTTTGAGCGAATTTGTTATTGAGCCGGTCAAGACAACGATACCCATCTGCCTGGATATTCTTTCACACAATCTCTTCGTCAAAAACAAAATCGACACTGGCTTCGTCGAGAGAAACTTTTAGCATGACGCTCTATTAGCACCCCACAAAATATCTACATCTCCAGGGCGATTTGGTCTTCGTAGGTTTCGCGTTTTCTGATGATGCTGAATTTATCACCATCGACAAGGACTTCGGCGGCCCGGCCGCGGGCGTTGTAGTTGCTGCTCATAGTAAAACCATAAGCACCGGCTGTAAATATAGATAGCAAATCGCCGCGTTTTACCGGGGCCATAGCTCTGTCCTTTGCAAAGAAATCCGCTCCCTCGCAAATCGGGCCGACAACATCAACAACCTCAGTGCCGGCTAACTGCAAATCCTTATTCCGTTGCTTTGGAACTAACTTCTGGTCCACATTAGCAGGCCAGATGAAGTGAAACGCATCATACAACGACGGACGAATCAGGTCGTTCATTCCAGCATCGACAATAACAAATTTTTTAGTGCCGCCCTGCTTGGTATAAAGCACGCGTGTGAGCAATACCCCTGCGTTGGCCGAGATACTTTTGCCCGGCTCGAGAATAAGTTTAAGATTCTTGTCCTTCAAAAGCGGGACAATACCAGCAGCATATTCTGCTGCCGAAGGTACGGTATCGGATTCGTAGTTGGCTCCATAACCACCGCCTAAGTCGAGCGCTTCGATAGTATGGCCGTTGCTGCGCAACTGGTTTATAAGCGGTAAAACTTTTTTAACCGCTTCGACATAAGGGTCTATCTTTTTACCGCCCGTGCCTAAGTGAACATGAATGGCACAAAGCTTTACTGCTGTGTTATCACCAAAGTCAGAAAAAACTTTCAATGCCCGCTCAATATCGACACCGAATTTTGTTTCTTTCTTTCCCGTCTTCAAAAAGGCGTGCGTTTTGTATTCGACATCGGGATTAACACGCAATGCCGCTTTGGTTTGTTTGCTACACTTATCTGCAAGACGAATCAGATTTTCCAATTCAGCTTCCGACTCAATATTGAAATATCCAATCCCTGCATTCAGTGCTTCGGTAATTTCATTATCGGTTTTTCCGACGCCTGCAAAAAAAACTTTCGATAAATCACCTCCAGCTTGCAAGACGCGATACAACTCTCCGCCGCTGACAATATCGAAACCACTGCCGGCTTCGGCCATAATATGCAATATGTTTACGTTCCCACAGGCCTTAACCGAATAACATACCATGGTCTCAATGCCGGCATAGGCCTGCTGAATTTTGGCCAGGTGTTCTATGAAGGTAGCTTTGCTGTAGATATAAACCGGCGTACCAACTTCGGCGGCCACCTCTTCAACATCCACACCCTCAGCAAACAGTTTACCATTTATATAATCGAAATAATCCATATAGCATCACGAGATAAAAATTAAATTCACTTCCCGCCAATACCTAAGATTAACATTATAAGTAAAGACGGCACAATTGCAAGGGCTGAGATTTATGGTGTGCTGCGTTTTTACGGAGGTGCTTTTATAGACAGCAGAATTTGGAACAAAATACAAAAAAATGGAAGGTTCTATCTCAAAGAAAGAACCTTCCATTTCCGCATAACTCATCTTAGTATTAAGAGCTTGGTTAAATTGTTACGCTATCTTCTTTTTTTCTTCTTGGCTTTTTTCTTCTTTGTTTTCTTCTTGGCTTTTTTCTTTGCTTTCTTCTTTGCTTTCTTCTTGGCTTTTTTCTTTGTTACTTTCTTTTTCGTTTTCTTCTTCTTTGCCATTATTTTGTCACCTCCTTTTGGGTAAACAAAATCCTTTAAAGTGACGTTAATGTTAACAATACATTAATTCTTACCAACTATAAAAAACTAAGTCAAGTGAATATAATAATAAACTTTTCAAATAGCTACATTTTTATCGTCCAAATATAAAAAAATACTCCATAAAATTTTCCCCCACCGATGTTTCACATACCCTATTATATTGTTTTCCAAACTCCTCGATGAAATGATATAGTTCGACCTGATGTGGCTGAAGTTTTTGTACATTCACAGTATAAAGTCTTCGCTGAAGTTGCCAACAACGTAAAGAATAAGTCTGTAATGATTGGCTCTGTCACAATTATCCTTTTGTAAGTGCTTTAATTGAAATTACTTACATTAAAAAACCTGTAGAATTTATCAACCAACCATTCATTTTCTAAATCGTAAAAGCTCAAACGTTTCTTTTATTTCTATACACTTTGAAGTTGTGTCAGCAAAATTGTGTTACTTAAAAGTTCAATTTCTCTTAGAAACTTTCATCATTTTTTCCAACATTATTCACTGGAAAAAAAAATTTATTTTTTTACAATATTTTTTAAATAAAACCTGATTTTTTGTATTTTTCTCTATGGTTTCTAAAAAAATAGTTTTGTTTGGCGGAACGTTTGACCCAATTCACCTCGGGCATACAAGAGTCGCTGCCTACACAGCCGAACATATCGGCGCGGAAAAAATTGTCTTCATTCCAGCCAAACGCTCACCTTTAAAAAACTTCTTTCCGGAAGCAAATGATAGTGACCGGTTGGAAATGATATCTCTTGCAATCACTGATAACAAAACCTTCGAGCTAAGCGATTACGAACTGAAAAAAGCAGAACCAAGTTATACCCTTCACACTATCAGGCATTTCAAGGCAGACTATGGCAAAGATACTACAATCTACTGGCTGGTCGGCGCCGACAGCATTGATGAGCTGCCCCTCTGGTATGGGATGCCAGAATTGATTGACGAGTGTAATTTATTGGTAATGTACAGAGCTGGTTACAGCCCGCCAAACTTCGAAAAATTTACAACCATCTGGGGCCAGAAACGCACTGAAAAATTGCAGCGAAATATTATCAAAACACCACTGATTGATATAAGCAGCACAGAGATAAGAAAAAGAATTTCAACCGGCCGGGATGCAACCGAAATGCTGCATCCCAAGGTCGCAGACTACATCCTCAAACACGGTCTGTACAAGTCGAAATGATTTAGCTCCCCACTGTCTTTTTTACTGATTTTGCTAACCAGTCATACCACTCGGCAAAGCCAGCGCCGGTCTTCGCAGATACATGGAAAATCTCGATATTCTTATTTAGCTTGCGCGCATCGGCATTGACTCTACCAATGTTAAAATCCTCCTGTCCAACCGAATCCAATAGGTCTATTTTATTTATGAGTAATGCCTTGGCCTTGGCAAATAAAGCGGGATACTTAGCCGGCTTGTCATCACCTTCGGCAACAGATAGAACCGCAACCTTACCATTCTCTCCCAATTCGAAAGCTGAGGGACAAACCAGATTGCCGACGTTCTCTATAAAAACTATATCCAAATCATCCAAAGCCAATTGACTCAGAGCATCGCTTACCTGTTTCGCAGACAAGTGGCACGCGCCTCTTGTGTTTATCTGAATAGCCACAGCTCCGGTGGCTCTGATTTTTTCAGCATCTATATCAGTTTGAACATCACCTTCAATAACGCCGATTCCAATTTTGCCCTTCAACTCATTTATCGTTCTCGTCAGTATAGTTGTTTTGCCTGAGCCAGGGGAAGATATCATATTAAGACAAACGCATTTCTTTTCAGCTAAGATTTGAGCATTCTTAAAGGCGTACTCTTCATTGGCACTGAGAATCTTCTTTCCTACTTCTACTTTTTTCATCGCTTACTCCGAGTCGAATTCAATTTCTTCCAGCAGCAAAGGTGAATCCGGCAGTAATTCACAGTCCTCGCTACCGCAGTTTGTACACACCAACTTTGATAACTCAAACTCAAAGACGTGCTCGCACACATTGCACCTAGACTTCATAGGCTTATGCTCTATCTGCAATTCTATACCTTCGCAGGGTGTGCCTTTGGCAATGGCATCAAAGGCAAAGCAAAGCAGCTCGTCATTTATAGCGTAAAGCACACCACAGCTTATTTTAGCACTTATGGGCTTTGCTTCCTGGTTGGCTACCTCAGCTGATATTGAAGCCAAAAGACTCTGTGCCACCATCGCCTCGTGCATCAGCATATCCTCGGCAGTTCTCGGCCATAGGGCATCTGTACAACCCTGCTGCCGCCGATTTTCGTCAACATTTGAACCACTGCTGCCTCTCTGGTCTGAACAACCTCTCCGATGATGCTCGCTTTTTCACCCAGCGGATGCCTGCGGCAAAGACTTAAGCAATCTTCAGCTGAGTCCGGCGAAACAACAGCAATGAACTTCCCTTCGTTTGCCACCGTAAGGACATCGAAGCCGAGCATATCAGCCGCCGCCTGTACCGTCGGATTAACTGGAATGTCGGCTTCGTGAATCACGATGCTCAACCCACTTTGTTCAGATAGCTCACTAAGCGTTGCAGCCAGCCCGCCACGAGTCGGGTCACGCATAAATTTTACGCCGTTCGTATTGTTCAGCAATTGACACGTAAGTTCCGCAAGGCCGGCACAGTCACTTTCCAATTGTGACTGAAATTTTATGCCTTCACGCTGCGAAATAATAGTCATCCCATGGTCGCCGATTGTGCCGTTGATAATAATCTTGTCGCCCACTGCAACCTTATCAAAGCCCAAATCAACACCATCCAATCTGACACCTATGCCCGATGTATTTATGAATATTTTATCCGCAGCGCCGGCTTCCACAGTTTTGGTATCGCCGGCCACAATTTGAACCTTGTTTTGCTGGGCTGCTTTGCTGACACTATCTAAAATTTTCTCCAGCACATCAAATTCAAAACCCTCTTCGATTATCAAAGACAAAGAAAGGGCAACAGGCCTTGCACCGGCAACAGCCAAATCATTCACTGTTCCACAAACGGCCAGCTTGCCGATATCTCCACCATTGAAGAACAACGGCTTGACTACATAGCTGTCGGTCGTAAAACACAACGAAGATGACTCGAGGTTTAACTTCGCAGAGTCAGCTAATTCAGAGAGAGTTTCATTTTTCAACCGTGGCAAAATGTGCCGGCGAATCAACTCATCACTTAGTCTTCCGCCGCCGCCGTGGGCAAGCAAGATTCTATCGTGCCTTTTTTTCTCAACTGGCCCTTTTAGCATTATACTCTTTCAAGCTGATTCTCTGGTTCGACCATATTTATACCATGCGGCACAGGCCCCTTCGGAGCTTACCATACACGGCCCAATCGGCTGTTGAGGAGAGCAGCTTCGACCAAACAGCCCACATTCCGGCGGCTCGATAAGTCCACAAAGTACCTCACCACATCTGCAGCCACTTGTATCCTCAACCGGCACCTCAGTTATACCAAAACGCTTAAAGGCATCAAAACGACTGAACTTATCTCTTAATTTGAGTGTGCTTTTGGCAATATTTCCAAGGCCGCGCCAATAGCCGTCAGCAGCTTCGAAACATTCATCTATCAGCGCCTGCGCGACTGTATTGCCCTGTTCAGTAACAACAGCAGAATACACCGACTTTAATTCGGGCTTTCCTGCAACCAACTGACGACAGATTTCAGCAAGACCTTCTACTATCTGCACTGCCTCGAAACCAGCGACAACACACGGTCGATTGTAACGCTCTACTATTTCTGAAAAAGCGCGAAAACCAATTATCACGCTCACATGGCCGGGACATAAAAAGGCATCAATTTTATGATTCATCTCAGATACAAGAGCACGCATCGCGGGAACAACCAGCTTGTGACTGCTCAAGATACAAAAATTATCGATATTCTGTTCAGCAGCTTCTTTGACCACAACAGCCGTGGCTGGTGCAGTAGTCTCAAAACCAACCGCAACAAACACTACAGTCTTGTCGGGATTGTCCTTCGCCAGTTGCAAAGCATCTTCACTGCTAAGAACAATCTTGACATCGGCTGATGATTGTTTCGTTTCGAGCGAGCCGCCCTTTCCGGGAACACGAATCATATCGCCGTAAGTGGCAATCAAAAAATCACTGCGCTGGGCCAACTGTAAAACAGCGTCGATATAACCCTGGTCCGTAACACAAACCGGACAACCAGGTCCGGACAAAAGTTTCAAACTCGTAGGTAAAATCGCCCTTATGCCATTCCTGAAAATGGAAACTGTATGAGTGCCACAGACCTCCATTATGTTGACCTGCTGGCCTAACTTCCTGCAGGAAGCTTCAATTGAATGTTGCGCTTTGTTAATCCTATCGAGCATTATTCTCGTATCTCGTTTCTTATCCTGAAAGTTTATTCGGCGTATCCATAAAATCATTAATCTCGGCTATGAGCTGCCAGGTCTTTTTCGCCTCCTGTTCGTCAACGAGTGAGATGGCAAAGCCAGCGTGCACCAATACAAGGTCCCCCAGTTTTGCCTGCGGGAGCAAAGTGGTTTTGGCCTTGAAGCGGTTGCCCATCGCATCGACAACCGCCCTGTCAGCTTCCAACTCAACTATTCTCGCCGGTATCGCCAAACACATAAATTCGCCTTTTGCCGTCCCTGTCTCGCACTTCGAATCATTGTGACCAATGACTTAATGTAACTGAACCTCATTGTATCACCTGTTATGTCTTGGGTCAACTTTCTCAAAGAATCGAGAATGGAATTCTGAAGTGAAGACAAGATTTTTTCTATAACGCGATCCTATAAGAAAACACTTGACCTGGTAGCATACGAAATCTATTCTTCATAATAGAAAGTTTCACTTATTACAAAAATATTGAGGTAAAAATGAGCGATAGTACAATGTTCTTCTATCTCCCTTTATTAATTTCTATTGTCCTGATTTTTACCGTTTTCATAACATATAGAGTAAAGAACCGTTTTGTTCTTTGGACGTTAATATTAATTCCTCCTCTTTTCTTAGTTCCTCTATACCGGATCAATCGTGACTTAATAACAGCTATTATTTGGACCCCAGCTTATGTAGCATTAATTTGGTCGATTATTAGCATCATCATTAATATAATTCGGGCCATTGTAAGACTATTAACAAAAAAACCAAAAGTTAGGTTATTTAAAACAAGATTTGTTAGACCATCCTTAGTGATTATCATCTTCTTATTTATTAATTTCACAGTCAATCTTTCTATGACTTCTGCAGATAATTACGGAATGGCAATAAGTAAAAAAATCCAAATCGAGGCCAATGCAAACGGTATATGTCCCAACAAAATCAAAGGATGGGCGGACACTCCGCAGGATTGGGTTGATTGCCAAACTTGGTATGGGGACTATGGAACAAAGTATTTGTTACGGTATATGGTGTCAGATGATAAAAAAGAATTTACAATCCAGATAAAACATAATATTGATGAAGCTGTAAATATTTCAGGTGGTGTTAATAAACCATTAAAAGCAGAAAAATGGGTTGAGGAGAAAACTATAGAAATTCCTATCAGTGACTATAACCAAACCATACAGGATTGATTCTGGGTGCGTCATAAGGTATAGCATTGTTTGAATTGTGCAAATTGAATATAGAAAATGTTATACATAATGGTTATGAAAGTTTATTGTTTTCTGATACCCATTCTCTTACTTTGTTCCTGTTCGCCTCAGGACATTAAATATCCATGTTATGTATCTGAATGGATTTCTACATCACCGCCTGAGTATGGAACAGACGCCTGGTATTCTGCAAACTACTCAGCCCACGAGTGGAATGTGTATCTTCATGCAGGCAAAGTATGCACAAGGCTGTTACCCCCTAAAAGAAACATAATTGGAGACCAGCCAGACTTTGTAATTCCAGATTCCAGAAACTCATGGGGGCAGAAATATACTCTCAAAGTAAACGACGGTTGGCTAATCGGCTACAATGCTGGTGAGTGGGGTGGAAGTTTGTGGTGGTTTTCAAACACAGGAAAGGCCAAGTACAAGATTTCTAACGCCATAATTAAAGGATATATTCAAAAAGATGGCACAATATATGCTCTTGAAGGTTTGGATCATCTTGGCGTATCTGAAGGAAGTATTATGCAAGTCGTTATGAATACCGATACTGGAAGATATGAGTCGAAAGTCTTTACATCTCTAAAAGAAACACCCTACGCCGCAATATTTGATAAAAACGATTCTATGGTCGTTGTTACCTCTTCAAATCTTATTAGCATCGATAGAGATGCAAAGATTAACAAACTCGTAAGAGCTGATTTCTGGCGTGGACTTTATCCCAATTCTATTGTGATTGACGAACAAGATGCAGCATATATAGGAATGAGACAAGGAGTAGCAAAAGTTTTACTGACAGAATCTAATCCCAAAATTGAATGGCTGATTCCACATTAACATCCAAGTAAGACACAAATAAATAACGATTCATGCCTCACAAGACACGATTCACAAGTTTCGCGGCTATAGCTGCCTGGCCGACAGATATTCCGCCATCATTAGATGGGAAATCTCGATTAAATAATACGTGAAAATCGCTTTGTTTCAATAACTGAATTAACCGATTTGTTAAATAGCGATTGCAGAACACACCGCCGCTTAACACAACTGTTTGCAAATCGGACTTCTTTCTCGCTGCTTTAGCCATCTCTAATAAGCCGTAGGCAATAGTATTATGAAACTTTGCCGAGATTACACCGGGCTGCTGCTTATCTCGAATATCATCAATAAGCTGAGTTATCATTTGTTTCAAATCAAGCAGAACAGTCTTGTCTGAAGCATTAACAAGTTCAAAACCATAATGCTCTTCAACATCTGTGATAGCTTCCGCCTCAAGGGCCATCGGCAGCTGCGCTTCAAAATGGTTGTATTTCCCAAGGCCAACCATAGCAGCCACTGCATCGAAAACTCTTCCTAAACTCGAAGTCTGTACAGTGTTAATCTGCTTTTCGATTTGCTCCAATATAATTCGCTGCCTGTTTTTATCACTCTCGATTTTATCAAGCAGCCAGGCAAATTTGCCTAATTCAAAATCATCACCATAAACATTGCTCAGCAATCCCAACAACGGCCGAATTGCCTCCTTGCTTGCTTTATCCGCACCGGCCAGAGGATAATACACCAAATGTCCAAATCGCTCAAAACCATCTAATGACGCTATCAAACACTCACAGCCCCAAATCGCTCCGTCAGTTCCATAACCAGTACCGTCACAGCTAAGACCAATCACCGGGCCGGCCCGGTTATGCTCGATGAGCACGGAAGCGATATGAGCCCAGTGGTGCTGAACCTGAATAATCTGCACTTCTGGTTTTGACAGTGCATAGCGTGTTGACAAATAGCCGGGGTGAAGGTCGCACACTACAACCTTCGGCTCGACCTCGAACAAGCCCCGTAAATGTTCAATCGAATCTATGTAATGATGATAAACTTCAGCGTCCTCAAGGTCGCCGATATGTTCACTACAGATAAGCTGATTTTGTTTTACAAAACAAAAAGTATTTTTCAAATCACCACCGGCCGCGAATATATCCTCAGGACAGGTTTGCTCAATCATAATCGGTGTTGGCACATGCCCCCTTGACCGTCGCAACAAAACCGGTACCCGGGGCACAAGCTGCGCATCAACAAAATGCACAATAGAATCATCTACCTGGCGGTAAATTTCCCTGTTGTGCATCAAAAAGTAATCAGCTACACCGCTAAGCTTTTCCAGTGCTTTGTCGTTTTTACAAATCAACGGCTCATCGGAAATATTACCGCTGGTCATCACCAAAACTTTTATCCCGTAGCCTCC
>CAZUTR010000060.1:0-10551 GCA_964623545.1 uncultured Pirellulales bacterium
ACTTTGGGCGTGTGCTCCGCCTTCCCGACGGGGCACACGCCCATCGGCTAACCGACCATCTGCAGGCTCGCAAGGGCAATAAACTTGTCATCAACAAACTTGAAAATCTCCTCGATGCCGGTCACCGCAAAGACGCTCCTTGTCGCGGGAGCAACATTGCAGAAAATAAGTTTATGTGCACAGTCAGTCAACAGCTTGCGTAACTTTAAAAACTTTGCAAGGTTCGAAGAAGTTATAATATCAACGCTGGAGAAATCAACTACCACATCGCAGTCGCCCCTGTCACGAACGATTTCGATGACCGCATTGAGCTCTTCCGCCATCTGGGCTTCCGGCGGTAGTTCGACGAGAATAATTTCATCTGACCAATTCTGAATCCCCATATTTGTTTCTCCTATTCAGCAAATTTCCTATCCAGCACCTGCCTGAAAGGTCTCAAGCGAAACTGCAAACTTAAAGAAGGTGCTGCAATTGCTGTATCGACACAAATTTGCAGCGGGTTAAGCAAAAAAAGGGACCAAAAATAAGAGCTGTTATGTAATTTCAACCTATAAAAACGCCTGTTTCCACATTAACAGGCCCATATCGCGATAAGACAACCAACCGTCCAATAAGGATTCTTGACTACCTCAAAAGATTGCTCAACATTGGCTCCGCAAAAGGTATTTGTACTTAAATCGCCTCGATAATATGCCGATAATTTCCTTAGCAAATTATGATACTCCTGAGCCGCTAAACATATATTGGGGGGCAAATAGACGGTGGATATATCCGAAGAGATAAAAATCCTGCAGGTAGATGACGACGAAATTGATGTACGCATGGCAAAACGGGTTTTGGCAAACTCTTCACATCCCGCCAAATTTTCTGTTGAATCCGTCGGCAATCTCGCAGCGGCCACGGATTGTCTTGGCAATGACGGCAAGTTCGACATCGTCCTGCTCGACCTGGGACTTCCTGACAGCAGCGGCATAGAATCGGTTCAAACGCTCCGCAAGATAAATCCGCTCATACCTATCGTGGTGCTGACCGGAATGGAGGATGAGCAGGTAGGACTTAAAGCTATAAAAAATGGAGCAGCGGATTACCTAATCAAAGGCCCTGCCTTAAAAGACCTGCTGGTTCGGACGATTCTTTACGCCCTGGAGAGAAAAAAGGCAAGTGAGAACTTACGAAGGAGCGAGGAAAGGTTTCAGCTTGTAGCACGAGCAACAAACGATGTTATTTGGGATTGGAACCTGCAGACAAATAAGGTATGGAGGAGCGAAAACGCCCAGACACTTTTTGGCTATTCAGCAGATGAAATCGGCGATGATAACAAATGGTGGGAGGACAAACTGCATCCAGAGGACAAACAGAAAGTCATATCCGGTGTTCTAAATTTCATCAATAGTGGAATGCAAAGCTGGTCGGATGAATACCGCTTTCGCCGCAAAGACGATACTTACGCTATTATCTTCGACCGGAGTTTTGTAATCCACGATAATACAAACAGACCTATACGAGTGATTGGCTCAATGGTGGATGTTACCGAGCGCAAAAAAGCAGAGAACGAACGAAGGTTAGCTGAAGAAAAATACAGGATGATTTTCGAGAACTCCGCCGTTGCTATTACAATGGCCGATGAACACGAGCGAATTCTGTCATGGAACAAATTCACCGAGGACCTGCTCGATATGAGCAAAGAAGATTTGTATTTTCGGCCGATAAAAACACTTTATCCGCCTGAAGAGTGGGGAAAGATAAGAAATAACGACGTCAGACAAAAAGGAATGCAGCATCACCTTGAGACCAAAATGATGAAAAAGGACGGCGAAATAATCGACGTCGATGTTTCGTTGAGCGTTCTAAGGGACTCCGAAGATAAGGTTAAAGGTTCGATAGGTGTCATCAGAGACATTACTGAGCGTGTTAAAGCTGAGGAGGAACGAAAAAAGGCGATGGAGGTTAAGTCACAGTTCATATCCACTGTCTCACATGAACTGAGGACGCCTTTGACAATTATCAAAGAAGATATTGCAATAATACTCGACGGAGTAGCGGGAAAAGTCAATAAGAAGCAAAAAGAAGTATTAGAGATGGCGCAAAGGAACATAGACCGGCTTGCCAGACTAATTAATGACGTTCTGGACTTCCAAAAACTCGATTCCGGAAGAGCAAAATTCAATATGCAGGAAAATGATATAAATGAAATCATAAAGGGCGTTCATACCACAATGGATATTACCCTGAAGAAAAAAGGATTGGATTTTGTCCTTGAGCTTGATGATAACATGTCAACAGCAATTTTTGACAGTGATAAAATGGTGCAGGTTCTGACAAATCTGGTCAGTAATGCCATGAAGTTCACTAAAACAGGTAGCATCACAATCAAGACTCAGGCCAGGGGAAATACAATCCTGGTTTCAGTCGTTGATACAGGCTGTGGGATAAAGGAGGAGGATATTCCGAGACTGTTTCATAAATTTCAGCAGCTCACAGATGGAAAAACCAGAACGCCGGGAGGCACAGGACTCGGACTGGCTATCTCTAAAGAAATTATTCAACAACATGGTGGGAAAATCTGGGTTGAATCAGAATTCGGCAAGGGGACAACCTTTCATTTCCTGCTACCCGTCAAGGAGCGAAGGCAAGCCATGTCATTAATCAAGTCATGAAACTCGATACCCACTTTTCCTCCTTTATGAGTATAGAGTAACGAGAATCGAACATCGAGAAATGATTCCCACTCCGTATTCTTCGAAACTTACGGCAAAATGTTGTTGTTCCTGACGACTCTGTGCCCTGCTTCGTCTTAAAAACTGCCCACAGCCTTGCGATTTTCAAGGATACTCTCAATCTTTTCTTTTAACTGGGTGAAATCGAACGGCTTGGCGATGTAATCAACAATGCCATAGGACGAAGCTGTAGCAACATCATCCACCTCGCAGGCCGCTGTCACCATTATCACAGGTATATTCTTCAAATCTGTGTTCCTGCTGAGCTGTTCGAGCATCTCATGGCCGTTCATAACCGGCATACTGGTGTCTAACAGTATAAGGTCAGGCTTCTCACTTGCCGCCTTTTGAAGACCCTCTTTACCATCAGCAGCGGTAACAGTCTCATAATGGCTCCATTCAAGGTGATGCTTAATGGTGGCGAGATAATCCGGCTCGTCATCGACGATAAGTATCTTACGCTGCGTTGATTTCTTCGTTGACTTAAACATTCCCAACATTCTGACTTCTCCTTCAATATTATTTATGTTTTTACCTTGCTCAACACCTGTTGAGTTCCGGTCCAAACCAAATTTTAAATTTTAAGACTTTCCTTCTAACAGCATCCCCCAATTGGTGCAAATTTCATCTCTTATCGACCTGATTGTTCTTCCGCTTTAGAGCTTTGCGCTTTATCAGAAGACTCGCCTGTCTGTTTCAACTTTCTTCTTTTCGGCTCATGCCGTATCGAAAGCATTTCTCTGTTCTTAAGCTGTTTATATTTATTCATTACATCCTCTGGAACCGGCTCTCCCTTGTAAATATGCGGCGAAATCAATACCAGCAGCTCAGAGTTCTCAACGATTTTCTTGGAATTAGAAAAAAGCAAGCCGACCAGCGGCAAATCACCAAGTACAGGCACCTGGTACTTTGCAACCTTTGTTTCCTGTCTCCTCAAACCGCCCATTACAATTATCTGACCGTCTTCCATAAGCAGCGTCGTGTCGGCCTCCCTCGTGTCCACTACCGGAACATCAGCAATCGAAACACCTGTATTTACGCTCTGGCTAGGCTTGATTTCCATCAGGATTCTCTTGCCATCGGTTAAAGTCGCCTTGACACCAAGGGTAACACCAATCTCCTTAAACTCCGTTGAGGTCAAACTGCCACCCTCAGAGGTGTCTGTCTTTTCCTGATAAGGAATTTCCTCAACGGTTTTAATCTCTGCCTGCTGACCGCTTACAACGAGCACACGTGGACTGGCGAGAATCTCAACGTCTCTTCTTTCCTGGAGCAGATTTACAACATTGCGAATATCTCCGTTTATAACCGATAACTCGCCTCCAAGTCCTCTGGTCATAAATGCGGTGGCATTACCAATAGAATCATCGTCTTCTTTAGTTGACATGAGTCGATTCGGATATATCATTCCCTGTCTGTAAGCTATGTCATAGTGTTCATTCGACAGGATATCCCAATCAACCCCTATCTCAGTGTCATCTTTCAACTGAACATCTATAATGACGACCTCAATCATAATTTGCAGTGGAGTCTGATTGGCTTTTTCAACTTCGGCGAGGATCTTTCCGAGATTGTCCTTTGTATCACAGATAATCAGAGAGTTTGTGTTATTATCGACTGCAATGCTTCCATACTTGGATAGCATCTTTTCCAAAGCATTCTTTAGATTACTTGCTTCAAGAAACTTTAAGGTCACCGTCTCAACAAACATTACCTGCTGCTGAGCTTTATCCACTTTTTCTATCTCGGCCAGGATTTTGGCGATGTTTTCCCTGGTATCACAGATTATCAGGGAATTATTTTGTTGATTTGTTACTATCATGCCATGCTCAGAGGACATACTGGCTGCCACCCTTTCTATATCTCTGGCATCGAGAAATTTAAGAGTTACTGTTTCAATGAACAGCTCCGGTTTTTCCTGGTAGCTTTGCGACACGGCAAATGTCTTTTGAGCCGTGGATTTGTTGCCGCCGGTAATTCTCCCGAATGGATTACTTCGGCCGATATTCTGTGAAGATGTTTTTTCAGAGTCAGCTCGCACCGGCAGCGGTTGCAACCAGCCAATCAGTAAGAAATTGGCCAGAATGACGCAACATAGAATTATTCTTGTAGCTTTTGGCTCATTCATTATCGGCGGCCTTTCCGTCCTGAGACTCTATGTAGCGCTCTTGTGTCGTGCTCGGCTTTTTAGACATTACACCAAGAGGATTATCTGCCGCCTGCACTCGCGTAACCGCAGGTGCGAGTGAAAGAAAACTCTTGAGCGTGTAGATTGTAATCTTCATTTCACACCTGATCATGCCATTGTTGAGAATCTCCATTGCAATAGAATCCAGCCAAACCTTCTGAGGATAAGCTTGAAGCTGTCTCAGCAGCTCGATGATACTGCCGTATTCTCCGACGACTTTCAGCATTACAGCTTTCGTGGATATATCCGCAGGAAGTCCGGTTTGTTTACCCGACCGCTGTTTATCCTTGATGATGTTAAGTGAGTTAACTACACAACCTTCCCGCTCAGCAATCGTCTGTAAACGGGCGAAAAACTCATTCGCCTTACCCGGACTGAAAAAGACACCTTCAAGCTGTTTAACTTCCTTACGTAATTGCTTTAACTTTTCTTCTTTGGTTTTGATTGTTCTGCTAACAACCTTGTTCTGCTCAACAAGCTTCCCCACAATAGATTTATACCTCCGCGCTGCGAATAGACAGCAAGAATGCGGCGCAACAATCCAATTATACATCGCCATTGTTGCGATTATAATCAACGCTGCTGAGAGAACATTTCTCGATGAACGACTCGATTTAGCAAGATTATCCCACAACATCCGATTATTTTCCTTCTCTTGAATTCAGGGAACAATTGATTGCGTATCTTATAACGTCGCTGTTGCCTTTACTTTTTTCAGCTTCAGCCAGGGAAGCGGTATCTATATGCTCGGATTCGCCCAGCATACGCACAAACAAATGAACAGCATCGTACGTAAGTGCCAGGCCTTCCAGCATCATCTTTGTACTTTTTTCACCGCTGGAAAGCTCTGTTATACACACGTCTTCAGGTGTCAAACTTCCAATGTCATTCAGCAATTCGGCCCAGTTGACCTCACGCCGCTGAGCCAAGGCCTGATTCAATCGGTCGGGTCTGTCAGACAACCGTCCTATCTGTTTGTCCAGAAGCTCACGCTGTCTAAGCAAATAACGTATGTTCTGTGGCTGCTGTGTCTGCTCAACGTGGGCGACATCTTTGTTAATCTGATTAGTCGCAAAATTCACGCCTCCGGTGACTAATATAATCAGCAGCAACACGACCGCTGAAATAGTTGCGGTCAGTAACGCCTGTTTCTTGACGGCTTTAACCTCCAACGCTTGCGGAGGAAGCAGGTTTATTTGTATACCACTGGTCTTTGTACCCAAAAGCCCCATAGCCAATCCTGTTGCCACCGTCGAAGGACATTCGGCTGTGCTTAGCTCAAGCCCTGTATCCCTCTCTTTCTTCAGGACAGAACCAACTTCATCAGCTGGCATACTTGTCTGACGACAGTCAAGATTCCGCAACGCATTCGCACCCCTTATAACACGCAACTCGGCACAGCCAACTTTGGCTCTCAGAGTTTCTTGCGAATCCTGCGGCAATCGCTGCTCATCTGCGACGACAGTAACCTCCCACTTTCCGGGACTGTCGGGAACATCGAGATCATAAAACTGAACAACTGCATTTATCTGTTCTGCAAGCCACTCGCAAAGTTCTCCACCACCGATATTTTTCGTTCTGACAAAATCCAGGTTCTGCTTTTTAAAGACGCTCAAAGTTAAGGCATTGTCCTGCAATAAAGCAATGAGCACATTGCAATCGAATTTTCCTGTTATCCGCTCATTAAATAATGCTCTGATGCAGGCAGACAGGGGCGGTTCAATTACATCAACATCAAGACCGGCCAACTTACACACCCTCATAATATCAGCTACTCTTTCGCCGTCTGTGGCAACAACGAAAAGATGTGCCTTGCCCAGCCGTCCACCGGAGCCAATCCTGCAAAAATCCAACGCGATTTCTTTGCCTGAAAGAGCAACGTAGTTCCTGACCTCATTGCGAACGAACTGATTTACACTAGTCGGAATCTGCTCAGCTATATCAAGAATCTGAACAAGGGTGGGTTTGGCAAATAACGACACAGCCGCAGGTACCAACCTGATTTTGTTGCGGGCTTTCAATCTCTTTATAGCTCCAGCTAAGCCTGCAACATCCTCGATATTGCCGTTCTTAATCGCTCCGTCGGGTATAGCTATGCTGTCGGCCTTTAGTATTTCAACTCCCTTGCTGTTGCCTTTAAGCAACGCTATGCTTACCCGCTTATTGGAAATATCCACTCCAAGAGCTGTTCTGGTCGCAAGCTTCATTCTTCGTTTATCCTCAAATTATCAATCCGAACGATATAGGGACTGTTTGTCCCGACCGTCACGTCTGCCTTAACACGTGCTTTAAATCCCTGCGAAGAAGTACTTTCTGAAATAATATTGGGGTCAGGCAATGAGCCCTCTGCAGAAACAGTGTATGAGCCGCTATTAAACGACTCAGTAAAGGGAAAATCATCGATACAGCTCGAATCCTCATAGATGCGGGAAAAGGCATCGTTGAGCCCAGCCTCGGCTGTTGCCAAGGCTTCGGCAGCATAAACCTGATTTTGCACAAGCTGTATCTCTTCTGTGTTAATTTGAAGAATACCTATAACCAGTGCGGACAGTAGCGCTATCGCAAAAACCACCATAAGTATTACCGAACCATTGTTTTTTCTTATTTTCATTATCTTTTTACGGCCTTATACTTTCACCACAAGCACTGCCACTACCAGGGGCTATCGCAAGCGTTAGCATTTGCGCTTCATTCGATGAGCCAAGCGAGAAATTTGATGTCCCACTGCTTCCACTGGAAGACTGTATGACATATCCTGCTCCGCCCGAGACCGTATCGCCACCTGTGGCAGGCGCTGTAATATTGTCAAACTCGGCGGTACAGAGAACTCCATCGTTGTTGCTGCACACGGCCAGACCGACGTAAACGTCACTTGCCATACTGACTGAGGCACTGCCAACCTGCGTCCATGTCGAGCCGTTCGACGACTTATAACCAGTAAAAGTATTGCCGCTGCGATTTAACTTAAACCAGTAGGGAGCCTGCGTAAAGCCGCTGCCTGTAAAGCCGGTAGAACCAACTTTGATCGTGCGGTACTGGAAAAATGCACCATTGTTGGGCGTAACAAATATACCGGCATACCTTGAGTCTCCGTCAAGTGTTTCTCGAATCATTACACCCGCCTTGGCGTAGGAACCGGTATTCTCGATACTCGCCACCCGGGCGATGATTTCACCGTCGCCGCTGAGAGACTGATAGACGTAGTGAAATTCATCAGTGTTGTACATAATATCATAACCTGAACCCTCAATGGTCCAGTCATCGTCTGCCTGGGTGGCGCTGCCGGCTGCTCCGACATCGCCTATATCCTGATTCTGCCAATTCGTCGCCTGCGAGCTTTCATCCATTGTAATTGCTGTATGACCGGAAAGTCCCGGGTCGTTCTCGGTGATATCATCACCATCGAAAGCCCCCAGACGAACAATCATACAATTGTTGACTGTTGTCGTCACTGCGGGACTTGTTGGTGTACTGCTGGATTGCCCACCGGCAGAGAAGACATCTATCGGGTCTGAAGAATCGTGGCCTGTAAACTGCATCATCCAGCCGTAGGCCTGCTCGTCACCCGTCCAGGTGAACTGGTGACTGGCCGACTCAGATGCTTCTGCGAGTTTCCACCAGGCGCCCAGCGTAACTTCACCACTGTAATTGTCTATGTCGATTTCAGTCCATCCCTCGCCTCCTGGCGGCGCCAGCGAAGACGAGGTGTCCCCGTCCGTAGCAACTGCAGCAATGAGCAGATCGCCCTCAATGCCGCCGATATCTCCACTCTGCACTACGAAACCAATGATTACCTGACGGTTCGGACCTGAGTGCGTTACGCTTGGTGTTTCATTTGCGCCCGTTGCGGTTTTGTATCCGGCTACACCAACGGACGAAGCCAAGTCAAGTTCGATAGCTTCGGTAAAGCTGTTGTTTACTGTATAGTCGCCTGCGTTGCCACAGGTAGCGGCAACAATTACCATATCCCCGTTTTCCGTGGAAAGGCCGCTGGTTGTTATCGTATCTGGAAAGGCGCTTGCCGTTTCATTATCGGCCGTTGCTCCAACGGAAGTTGTCTGATTGACGTTGGAAAGAAATACACTGGAGTATGAGACCTCATCCGGTGTGGTACTCCAATTGGGAACAAACGTGTCGCTGGTTGCAGCGGCGATATCGGCCTCGTCGAGGATATATGCCACGACGTATGCCTGGTATGTCGTTCCGACTATTTCATCGATGACCTTCGTCATTGACTGGCCGCCATACGTTACAGAATTGAGATTTATTGCACCGGCCTCCTCAACATGAGCGGTAAATATCAGGAGCCGGTTTGAGCCAGATTCGGCTGTATGTGTAAGACCTGAAGTCCATGAACCAAGCATTGAAACCGTGCTGTCGCCCGGTGTTGAAATTGAAATAGACTCAGCGTCGGAACTGACCTTGGCCTCGGTGAACGTCTCGTACGTTATTGCAGTTGAATTGATATTATCAAACTCGGCAGTACAGAGAACCCCGTCGTTGTTGCCGCACACGGCCATGCCGACGTTAACGTCACTGCTCATATCACTAATCGAAACACTGCTGCCAACCTGCGTCCATTCTGAGCCATCCGACGACACATAGCCAGCAAAGGTATTGCCGCTTCGGGTAAGCTTAAACCAGCAAGGTGCCTGTGCACTGTAAGCCGGCCAATTGAAGCTGGTAGAACCACCTGTATTCGTTCGGTACTGAAAAAATACGCCGTTATTAGGAGTAACAAGTATACCGGCATAACTTGAGTCTCCTTCAAGTGTTTCACGAATCATAACGCCTGCCTTTGCGTAGGAACCGGTATTCTCGATACTCGCCACACGGGCGATTATTTCGCCGTCACCGCTGAGAGACTGATAGACGAAGTGAAATTCATCCGTATTGTACATAATATCATAACCTGAACCCTCTATGGTCCAGCCATCTTCCGTTTGCGTGGCACTTCCGGCCGCCCCGACATCTCCTACGTCCTGGTTCTGCCAACAAGTGCCCTGCGAAGTGTCATTTTCATTGGTGCGCAGGTATGCGGTTGTAGAAAAGGTTAAGTCCCGGCCGAGCTCAGCCGGGTTTGTGAAAGTCGCCTGTACTTCCACAAAGCGGATGGAATTTACATCTATAGGCGCCTCAAGATTTGCGTCCACGTCACAGGCGTCATAACAGCTAAACATTAGTGAGCTAACCGGCCCGGCAAGGTCCGACAAACTGCCGACAACACCATACTCAACGAAATATTCGGCACCAATCTCATATCGCCAGTCATTACCATCATTGCCCTCAAATTGTATATATCCATCAGTTTCACCGGATTCGCTTACGTTAGTGATTTTGACCGCCTTTGACAGATTGCGATTCAAATGGTCCATCAGGACTCTGCCGTTGGCAAGCGTCTCTGCGCTGCCGGCTTTTGAGTCCCAATTTTTTCGTATGGCGCTGAATTGCGGCACTATCGCTGCGAATACAATGGTCATAAGAGCCAGTGCAATGACCATCTCGGGCAAAGTCAAGGCGCGTTGATATGGGCTTCGACTAAATCCAGCCGAATATCCTCGATGCGCATAGAATATATGTTGTTGTTCTCCGTGCTCCATCTTTTTCAACGCATAATTTTTGCTAAAACTATCGGGGAACGAAAAT
>CAZUTR010000061.1:0-10464 GCA_964623545.1 uncultured Pirellulales bacterium
AGGAAATGAACTGGAAAGTAAACTTAATTGACCCCAATGCCATGGGCGGCAAGGCCGTCAACAAGGTCATAACTATCTTCTTCACAGCAAAATCGGATGGACCGAAGATGCACCTGCATATCACCCTGCCGGCCAACACAGCCAAACCCGTTCCGATATTCCTGACACCGGGTCGCATTCTTCAAAACGAAGAGGTACTTCTCAACCGCGGCTATGGCCTGGCTGACTTTAATCCTCACGAGATTGAGGCGGACATAAGAAGCGGCTCGTATGAGAAAAGCATTCGCAGATTCTTCGCAAAACCCGGACAGACCGCACCGGAACCGAACGAATGGGGCGCCATCGGCGTCTGGGCCTGGGCGATGAGCCGGGCGATGGACTATATCGAAACCGATTCTGGAATAGATGCCAAAAAAGTTTGCATCCTGGGCTTTTCGCGCTACGGCAAGGTTGCAATGTGGGCCGGCGCACAGGACGAACGCTTCGCAATTATCTTCTCAGGCGAATCCGGCTGCGGCGGCGCCACAATCGTCCGTCGCGGCTATGGTGAAACCGTCAAGTCAATAAACGGTTACGCCCCACACTGGTTCAATCAGAATTTCAAGAAATATGGCCGTCAAGTCAACGACCTTCCCGTCGATTGGCACATGCTGATTGCCTTAATGGCCCCCCGGCCGGTTTATATAGCAACCGCCGAGGAGGACTATTGGGGCGACCCTCGCGGCTCGTTCCTCGCCGCAAAGCACGCAGAACCAGTTTACAAGCTGTTCGGCAAAAAAGGACTCGAAGTAGATGAAATGCCACCCGCCAATACACCCGTCGGTGACACGATTGGCTATCACATGCGCAAAGGCGGGCATGCCATAACCGACTACGACTGGCGGCAGTTCCTCAACTTCGCAGACCGACACTTCGGCATCACAGAGCCTCAAAAACAATCGCCATGAAATAAACAATTAGATGAAAATACGAATATTTTGGTTCTTTCCAGTCCGCAATAGCAATAATTTTAATAATCGAAGTTTAGAGATGCGAAGGCACCGTGGTATTTCTTGGCGGCGTTGTCGTATGCTCTTGCAGCTTTTTTGGGGGAGTCGAAGGAGCCGAGGTATATTCGTTTATTGTTATGCCAGATGGCGGCGCGCCACTTTCGCTTGTCTTTGGGGAGCCAGACGCCTTTGTAGCCGGAGCGTGGATTTCTTTTTCTGGAATTCTGAGCATTTTGGGCGACGGTTGCGAGGCGGAGATTTGCTTTCCTGTTATCGAGGCCGTTTCTGTTGATATGGTCGATGACGAAACCTTCGGGGATTTGTCCCTTCGATAAGCTCAGGACTTCGCGGTGCATAAGCATGCGGGAATATTTGCCGGAGGGCAGGCGCACGGAGCGTTCGGCATAGAGGGTGTTTTTGCCTTTTGTTTTGCATAGCCGCCATTTGTATTTGGCGAGGCGGTGATAATCGTCAGGGTCAACGATGGCGAATTTTCCCTGAGTGAGGGGAATGCGTCTGAAGGCGTAGCCGAAATGGAGGCGGCGATATAATAAAACGACGCGAAGGCAGATGTGATAAAGCCAATTCGGGATTTCAACTTTGATGATGAATTCGATTGTGACACTCCAAAGAAGAAAATTAAATATCAAAAATCAAAATGCAAAATTGAGGAGGCCATGCTTCGCATGGCGACCATTTAATCGCCATTGCCCCATGCACAATAATCCCTACCTTGGGCACGAGTTGCGGTGCCCTTCGACCCTGCTCAGGACAGGCAAGGGGCTAACAAGCCCCTCTATAATTGGACGAACTTGCGCATTTGGTCGAAATTCGGGCGATTTTTCGGAGTGCCGAAGTTGCTAAGTTCTTTTATGGAAAGGAATTAAAATTTTTTAAAAATTGCGATTTTTGGTCTCTACCCCCCTGCGCATTTGGTCGAAAATCGGCGGGGGATTTTACTGGAATGAGGAGGTCAGGGGTTTTCGCTGCGGTTTGCAGGGCTTTCCTTTTCGCTTTCAGATAGTTGATTGTTTTGGTATTATGCCTTTTTTGTGGTTTTCGAAAGGCGGTCTATGGCAGAACAGGCGGTTGATTTACCCGAGAAGGTATCACATATTAGTCTTGATGACAGGCAAATCTACATAGTTGGTACGGCCCACGTTTCAAAAGAAAGTGTTGAAGATGTTCGGACAACTATTGAGAGAATTCAGCCCGATATCGTCTGTGTCGAGTTGTGTAAGGCCCGCCACCAGGCACTTACTCAGCGAGATATATGGAAGAAGATGGACATTTTCAAGGTAATCAAAGAGAAAAAGTCTTTTCTGCTTTTGGCGCAATTGATTATGACGTCGTTTTATCGTCGGCTCGGTGAGAAGCTGGGTGTTCAGCCGGGCGCAGAGATGCTCGAAGCGGTTAATCAGGCCGAGAAAGTAAATGCCCAGCTTGTCCTTGCCGACCGTGATATTCAGATTACGCTCAAACGCGTTTATGGATACCTTGGTTTTTGGAGCAAGCTCAAACTGGCAAGTCATATTATTGCCAGCATATTTGTAAAAGAGGACATCGACGCGGAGATGGTCGAAAACCTTAAAAAGCAGGACCAGCTGGAAGCTGCGTTGGCTGAATTTGCTGAAAAGTTTCCGGAGATAAAGAGACGTTTGATTGATGAGCGTGACATTTACCTTGCTCAGAAAATCAGGGAGGCGCAGGGCAAGAAAATCGTTGCTGTTGTCGGCGCGGGACACGTCGAAGGAATAAAAGAACATATTGTTCGGGATGAGCCGCTTGATGAGCTGATGGAGATACCGCCCAAGTCGATATGGCCAGCGATTTTCAAATGGGGCATACCAGCGGCAATCATTGCCATTATAATCTATGGCTTTTTCAAAGAGGGCGCTGTGCATTCGGTACAGAACATCTATATATGGATATTAGTGAATGGTTTGCTGTCGGCCATTGGAGCAGCGGTTGCGCTGGCTCATCCGTTGACGATTATCTCGGCGTTTTTGGCAGCTCCGGTGACGAGCTTAAATCCGTTAATGGCGGCCGGCTGGGTGGCGGGTTTTGTACAGGCCTGGATTAGAAAGCCGACAGTAAGTGATTTTGAGAATCTGCCCGATGCGATATCGACAGTAAAGGGATTTTGGACGAATCCTGTCACGAAGATACTTTTGGTAGTAGCGCTAGCAAATTTGGGAAGTTTTCTCGGGACATGGATTGCCGGTCCCTGGATAGCTGTAAGGTCCATTTAGGGGCGCCACCGTGACATTTGTTCTTGAGGAATAAATATGGATGATATGGAAATACAAAAGCCGCCGAAAGGGCTGATGGTTTTTGCTTTGGTTGGGCCTTCGTTTGTCTGGTGCGCCGAATATATCGGCTCGGGAGAGCTGATTCTTGCGACGCGGACCGGCGCTATCCTGGGCAATAGTATATTGTGGGCGGTTGTTGTTGGTATTTTTTTGAAATATTGGATTGGCTTGAGCGGGGCGCGGTACACCGTCTGCACGGGTGAGGGAATGATAGATATGTTTGACCGTATGCCGGGGGGACGTCACTGGGCGGTCTGGATTATACTTGTTGTGCAATTCATAGCTGCCGTCATTTCCATAGCAGCACTGGCCAACGCTGCGGGAATCTTTTTTGCCGGTTTTATAGGGACACAAAGCCGAGCGGTTCAAATCGTCTGTGGGTGGGCTGTATCGCTTTTCGCGGGGATTGTCGTTTTCTCAGGTGGATTTGAAATTTTGAAAATCATAATGAGTATTTTTGTTTTTATAATTGTCATCGGTACTATTTATGTTTGCGTGCGGGTATTTCCACCGTTGGCTGAGTTTGTTCGCTCATTGGTTCCCAACATCCCCGCTGTTCCGGATTGGGCGCTCGAACAGGGACTTGCCAAGAAATCGTGGAACGAGATTTTGCCTCTGATTGGCTGGGGTGCGGGTGGTTTTGCAAGCCAGGTATGGTACACATACTGGGTTCTCGGCGCCGGCTACGGAGCAACGAAGGGCAGGGGTTATGGAAGGCCGGCGGATGTTTCAATGTTGAAAAATATGAGTGAGCAGACCGCTGACAAAATAAAGGGCTGGTGTCGGGTTTTATATGCTGATGCCACATTAGCGATGGTTATAGGCATTGTCGTAACCGGCGCTTTTTTAATCGCGGGTTCCGGGATATTAAGGCCGAGACAGGTTGCTCCTGAAGGCGCCAATGTTGCTGTTATGCTCTCGGAAGTCTTTGCAGTAAACTGGGGCAAGGTCGGGTCGGTACTTTTCATGCTTTCCGGCGCTGCTGCGTTGATTTCCACACAAATCGGACAGCTCGCCGGCTGGCCGCGACTGCTGGCAGACTCATCGAGAATATGTTTCCCGAAGTACGCCGGGAAATACTCGTGGAAAATTCTTTACAGGTTTTTTCTCGTTGTCTTTTTTTTCACAAGTATGGTCATCATTTATACACTTGGTTTCAAACCTGTTTTACTTGTGAAAACCGGTGCTATTATTGACGGTTTGCTTTTGACACCACTTCAGGCGATATGTGTCGGGATTGGTTTATTTTTCGTTATGCCGAAAGTTCTCTCGAAAGAGGCGGCGCGGATATTGAGGCCGAGTCTTGTTTTCGCTGTCGGCCTGGTGATTGCATTTATTGTTTTCACATGTTTTTGCGTCGTTCAAATGTCTCAGGTGTTGTTTTAACGTTGAATAGAAGTCGATTGAAGGAAATCGGCATCGATGTATGAAGTGCAGCAGAGGCGAGTTGAAAACGGCTTTGTGTATGCTGACATACGCTGCTGGCCTTACGAAATTCCAGATTGACGAATACTCATCTCCTTTCCGGTATTGATATGATTTTTTTGTTTTTTTTCTTGCTGATTGTCGTTGCCTTTGTATTATTAACACGACAGTCAGTTTGTAGCTGATGGGAGCTGTATAAACAGGTGGCTTAGGCATTATTTCCCGCAGGCGTGAGTATTAAAGTAAAACATTGGTCTTAAACAAGAAGGGAGGTCAATATGAAATCTGTAAGGTTGTATTATTGGGTATTGTTGTGTGTGTTGTTGTCAGTTGTTTTTTCCGGTTGTGTGCAGCACAGGACAGTTACTTTCCATACAGACCCTGAGAAAGCAGAGATATTGGCGACATCTGACCACGACACTGACGAATTAGCCCTTGGCCAGACTACGTTGACTCATAAGTTTAATTTCAACTCAAATCCGTTGAAGGGTCCTTCGATGTACAACTTAACTTTTGAGCTTGAGGGTCATGAATCGCAAACCATTACCTTAACGAAAGACAGTGAGAAATTCGACGCTGAGACTATTACTATCGAGAAAGGCAAAGAGCAGACGGAGTTCTATATCAAGTTAAAACCTGAGGTAGTGCGCGAGGTAGAGAGGCTGGAGCCCGTTATATCCGAGGAGGCCGGCTACACCATTCAGCCTCGCACGGTACGTGCCTGGGTGGAGGATATAGAGCGGGAAGGTATGCCTGCCTCGAGTATAGTCAAGCTCGGTGACTTTATGTCCATTCTTGGTATGTCCATATCGGCTGACGGTAATACCATCGCATTTTCTTTGGCTGAAAAGGTCAAGGATGAAAAGGGAAATGAGAAAACAATAGCTAACATTCGTTCCGTCCAAACGGGTGGCGGAGGAATTACACAAATAACCAGCGGCCAATGGGTTGATGCTTCGCTGGCACTTAGTTATGAAGACTACTTGTTTTTTTCGTCAGACAGATTTCGCAAAGGTGCCATGGATATTTTCCGGATATCAAGTACCCAGCCTGGCGCAATAGCTGTTATTCGTCAAACATTCGAAGGCATCAACTACGAACCCTCAGTTGGAGGTAATGGAGTTATAGCTTTTACTTACAAACCGACTTATCAGAGAAAACTTTCAGGTAATAAGCAGGTTTGGACGCTGGGAGGCGAAAGTGAATATCCTACTCAATTGAGGGAAGGCGAGATGCTCACTGAAGGGCGTGTCGTGACAAGGCTTATGGAAGATGCCGGTTACCGGCCAAAATCCCGTTCAGCTTACAAATACACCTATCCAGAAGGAAGGCAAGAAACATCCATTCTGGAGTCCTGACGGGAAGTATATTCTGTATGCCTCCGATGAGGGCAAGGACAGCAAAAATGAGGCTAACTACGATATTTGGATGATACGTGAGGACGGGACGGGAACGAGACAGCTTACCACAAATGGTTCTGTTGATGATTTTCCCGTAGTATCTCCCGACCAGAAGTACATTTATTTTGTTTCGAACAGAGGATTTAAGGAGGGGATTTGGCGAATACCGTTCCCGACGGTAAATTAGAATTCTCTGCAGCTGAGTCAGATTGTTTAGGCGGAGCTGAATATTATCAGTTATCTAACAGGTGACTATAGTTTGTCTTTTGTATGAGGTTTGAACTAAGTTGAGTCTTTTTTGGCCACCTTTTTTTCCTGCTGTTTTTTGAATTCGAGTAGTTTGGCAGCTAAGTTTTTGTCGGATAGAGCTAATATTTGCACAGCAAGTATAGCTGCGTTTTTGGCACCTGCTTTTCCGATGGCTACGGTTGCCACGGGTACTCCCGGCGGCATCTGCATAGTGCTCAGAAGTGCATCGACACCTTCCAGGCCGGAACTTGATATCAACGGTACTCCTATGACGGGGAGCGTTGTATTGGCTGCAAAAGCGCCAGCCAGGTGAGCGGCCATTCCCGCTCCGGCAATAATGACCTTTATTCCTTTTTTGGCCGCATTTTCAGCGAATTCAGCGGCGAGCTGCGGCGTTCGATGGGCGGAGATTACCCTGACTGTTGCCTCAATATCGAATTTGTTCAGCGTATCGATACAACTCTTCATTATGGGCTTATCACTGTCCGAGCCCATCACGACTGCTACCAACGCTTTCTTCTCAGTTCCCATTTGCTTTTTCCACCTAACTGGTTATAATTATACCGGAGTTTAAGCTGTAAAGTTATAATAACAAATTGTAGCTGTAAATGCAAGTTAACAGGTAGTGAATATGCGAGCAAGAAGACCGATTGTCGCCGGTCAGTTTTATCCAGACTCTAAAAAGTCCTGCGAGTTTGAAGTAGAACAGTGCCTCAAGGAACGGCAGTTACCGGAATTACTTCCGCAGACAATTGCAGCGGGGATTGTTCCGCACGCTGGCTGGACCTTCAGCGGGTCCTTGGCTGCTCTGGTCTTCTCGGCCATAAAGCAGCAGAATAAAGAAGTAGATACATTTATTATCTTCGGGGCCGCCCACGGCTATTTTGGTCCCTCGGCGGCTGTCTATGGCAAGGGAAGCTGGCTGACTCCGCTTGGAGAGGTGGCTGTCGATGAGGAGCTCGCCGCGGCCGTATTAGAAAACCCGGCGACAAAAAGCCAACCCGACGAACACGAGACTGAGCATAGTATTGAAGTACAGGTCCCGTTTATACAGTATTTTTTTAAAGACTCCAAGATTTTGCCGATACTTGTTCCGCCGAGCAATCAGGTGGTTCAGTTAGGCACAGCTGTTGGTGAAGTTATTTCAAATAATAAGGATAAGAGAATCGTCTGCATCGGCTCTACCGATTTAACGCATTACGGTCCGCGTTATGGTTTTATACCTATGGGTTACGGCCCCGAAGCTCTAAAATGGGCCCGCGAGATCAACGACGAAAGGTTTATTAACCTGGCGTTGAATCTTGAGCCGCAGCAGTTGCTTGAAAGTGCGACTGAGAGCGGTAACGCCTGCGGCCCGGGCGCCGCAGCCGCAACCGTTGCCGCAGCGAAAAAACTCGGCAAAATAAAAGGGACTCTGCTTGCACAAACCGACAGTAATGAAGTTATGCTCACCAAGATGGGGACATCAAGCCAGGACAGTGTCGGCTACGCAGCGATTGTCTTTTAGAGAGAATGAGGAGGAAGAGGAATTACTCTGTGGCTTAGCTTATCCTGAGCTTATCAAAAGGGAGCTGTGATTTATGCTGATTCTTTTTTTATATTTTGTTTTGCGGTGAAAAGGTCGGCTTTGCCTTCGACAATATCGCGGTTAATCATGTATTTCGCAGGTTTTGTCTCTTCCGGCAGTTGATACATCAAATCGACCATCAGCTCCTCGGTAATTGAGCGAAGAGCACGAGCACCGGTGTCACGCTCGAGGGCTTTTTTGGCCAATGCATGCAGAGCATCTTCTGTAAATTCGAGCTCAGCGTCCTCCATCTCGAAGAACCTTTGATATTGTTTGATGAGTGCATTCTTCGGCTGAGTTAGTATGTCTATGAGGGCATTTTCATCGAGGGCTGAAAGCGTTGTAATTACCGGCAGGCGACCGACCATCTCGGGAATCATCCCGTATTCTATAATGTCTTCAGGTATGACCTGCCTGAGTATTTCGCTATATTCTGTTTTGTCATCTGTTTTGCCGGTCATTTCGGAATCGAAGCCAATCATTTTTTGGCCGAGGCGTTTTTTTATAATATTTTCCAGGCCGATGAATGTCCCGCCGCATATAAAAAGTATTTGCGTAGTGTCGAGTTGTATATAGGATTGTTCAGGATGCTTTCTTCCGCCTTGTGGCGGGATATTCGCAATGGTTCCTTCAAGCATTTTTAACAGCGCCTGCTGAACTCCTTCGCCAGAGACGTCTCTTGTAATCGAGATGTTCTGGGAGGTCTTGCCGATTTTGTCGATTTCATCTACGTAGACGATGCCTCGCTGGGCAGCTTCGATATCGTAATCGGCAGACTGCAGCAGCCGCAGCAGGAAATTTTCGACATCTTCGCCGACGTAACCCGCCTCGGTTACGGTTGTCGCATCGCATATTGCAAACGGGACTTCCAGGAAATTGGCGAGCGTTCGGGCGAGCAGTGTTTTGCCGGAGCCGGTCGGGCCGATTAAAAGAACATTCGATTTGTCAATTTCGATATCGCTGTCGTCGCTGTCGGTGTGCAGCAGCCGTTTATAGTGATTATGTACCGCGACCGAGAGATATTTCTTTGCGTGTTCCTGGCTAATCACGTACTGGTCCAGATATGCCTTGATTTGCATGGGCTTGGGCATATCTTCCAGTGTGAAGGATGCTTTGCTGACAGGTGTCTTACGGCTTTGACGGATGATGTTGTAGCACAAATCGACGCATTCCGGACAGATAAAGACCCTGTTTGGTCCTTCTATGAATGCATCTCGTTCGTCTCCTGCTCTGCCGCAGAAGCTGCAGATTGTCCTTTGTCTTTTGTTATTATCTGAACGTTTACCCATTATTGTATTCCTCTTTTCAAGCTGAATATGGTTTTAATGCATATATTCTAATTTACAATGGCTGAGTTGGCAAGTTACTTACTTATTTTCGATATTAAGTTTTCTTTTAGGGCATTGAGTTTTTCAGCCCAGATTTGTGGGATATTGCTGAAGCTTTTTTCGAGAACATCTATAGTATGCAGAATCTCTGAGTTTTTTTGCTGTGGTATTTGAGTCAGACAGTAAAGTTCATAATATTTTGCACGCCACCATTTCCAACTTCGCTGGTTCGGTTGAGTTTCTTTTCGCATTTCAGCCAACTCGGCCCATAATTTGGTCGCCTGGGAGTATTTTTTTTGGACGGTCAGCAATCTTGCCCGGCAGCGAAGTAAATCCGCATCGGCAATTCTTTTTTGTTCTATATCGTGGAGCAGTTTTTCTGCTTTGAGTAACTGGCCGTTGTCGTTAGCTGCCGCGATGATGCTAAGTTCTGCAAGACACAGCCCTGCCTGTTGTTTTTCGGGCCCCTCGGGATAGTTGAAGCAAAGCCGGGCCAGCTTAATACAATCTTTCAGCAGTTTATTAAAATCGTCTATTGGCTCTTTTGTGTTGTCAATATCGTCAATGATTTTGCTCAGCAGTTGCGTTCCTTCAGCACAGTATTTACAACTCTCAGGGTTGACAGCCAAAAGCATATAATTGACCGACTCACTGAGTCTGGCGAGTCGTCGAAGGGCCTCTGATTTAAATACATTGAGATTCGGGTCATTGGCAAGCTCGCTATCTGTGAGAATATTTAGCACTTCCTGGGCATTGTCTTTTTGTTCTGATTGAAGGAGCAGTCGGCAATACATTGCGATAGCTTCTGTTCGGACTTGGCTTTCATGTGTTTCGGTTACCTCTTTAATTAATTCTTCCAATTGCAAAAGTATTGAATTACGCTGCGGTTTTTCCTGCAGCATTTTTTGTTTAATTAAATCCAGACGGGCTTGATTTCGCCATTTTCCTTGGGGCAGGGCGACTATTTTTTCCAGCAGCTTCCTCGCCTCTTCAATCCGACCGCAGTTGTTGAGAATTACGCTGTACAGGTACTCAATTTGCTCGTCGAGAAAGCCATCTGCAAGGTTATGATAATTTTCGAATACTTCATTCGCTGTTTCACAGTTACTTTGACCCTGGATGAAAGCGTTATAGGCGAGCTGAGTGGCCTGGGCGGCGATTTGCGAGGAGGGTATTTCAAGCCGGGCGTTTTTA
>CAZUTR010000062.1:0-10302 GCA_964623545.1 uncultured Pirellulales bacterium
CTAAGCGCACGCTGAGCCGAAAGCTCCCAGTTATCCTTCCACTTCGATTTTTTAATAGGGTCGGAATCGGTATGTCCAACAACATCGATTTGTCTACCAGAATACTTTTGCTGTAGTACTGAGCGGATGTGGTTAAGCTCAACACTTGTCGCCTTCTTGAGAGTTGCTTTTCCGGCGTCGAAAAGAATCGCATTGGGAAGTGTCACCGTGATTGTACCCGCAGTAGGGTCAAAGGCAACATCATATCCCTCACCAAAACCTGTGGCCACTGCAGGACTTTGCTGCCGTTCGGCAATTTTTTTCTGGAGTTCTTCGATTGTCTGCTGGTCTTTTGATATCTGGTCGGTCAATTGGCCCTTCTCCATTCTTTCTCGTTCCAGCAGACCTTTAAGGTTCTGGTGCTCCACATTCAGCGCCTCGTATTTTTTCTTCCAGTTCGTGCAGCCGCTTAAAAGAAAAATGGATACGAGGCCGATTAGCAGGGTAATTGTTGTTTTGTTAGAGGTTCTCATTCGGTATCTCCTTTACCTTGAGATTTTTCATATCCTTCAGTACATAAACAAAATCGAAACGAAATTCACAATTCTGTCATGTAAGATAATAACAGCAAGTACGCCCATTGACAAGAACGGACCGTAAGGAATTTGCCGACTTTTTTTAAAAAACATTTGTATCCCAGCCCAGATAAGTCCGAAAAACGGCGCAATGAAAAATGCCACAACCACAAAAAATGCTCCGATTACCGCCCCCGCAGCACCGTATAAATGCACATCGCCCAGCCCCATTGCCTCTTTTCCGAAGCTCAGCGTACCCAAAATACGAGTCGCCCACACGATTCCACAACCCACAAAATAGCCCCATAAACTACCCAGAAGTCCAGAAATGACCGAACTTTGCATCAAATCTATCCACCACGAACGAACAATATCAGAGCCCAGACCACAGCTTTGCATTATACAGCAAGCGGATAATTTGCCTCTCAGAATCAGGTAAGCCGCTACAGAGCAAAGAATAATCGGAAGTAAAAAAAGAATCTCTCTGAATATTTCCTGGCGGTGATTAAATTTCGGCTCATCCGCCTCCTCAGACGCTTCTTCCCCTCGAAAAATACTTCCCTCGTCGGCCGACTCTTTCACAATTTCACTGTTTGATTCTTCAAATTCGTAACTTCTTTTGATTAAGCCGGTTTTAACAAGTAAAAGTGACACCCCCAGACCTATAGCGGCCCCGAGCGCAAGTGAGCCCGTTGTCGCTGTTGCGCTCGGCAAAAGCAAATAATAACGAATTACAGCCGGTTCAATCACATACGCTCCGACTGCCGAGCCAATTAATCCGACTGCCGTAACAAACCAGCAGATATAAAGTGGAATTACCCACAGCTCCAGGTCTATTGCCGATGCCGCAATAAATGCCGCTAACATAATTATGGTAACCAGATAAATAATCCAGCCTCCATCGAGAAAACCGGGCACTCCTGCACGTAACGGTGTTCGGAAAAACAAATAGAAAATACCACTGAACATCAAACCTGTCAGCAGCTCAACAAAAAAATATCGAGCGGAAATCGGCGCTTTACAATACCGGCACTTTCCCCCCAATACCAGCCACGAAACAAGTGGTATATTGTCATAAAACCGAATGTGCTTACCGCATTTCGGACAGGCAGAACCCGGCTTGACAAGCGATTTATCACGTGGCATCCGGTAGATAACAACGTTCAAAAAGCTGCCTACACAACAGCCAAAAGCAAAAGTGAAAGTAATCCAAATCCAATCCGGTATTACCACGAAAACTCCTTTGCACTAACGCTCTTGCTTGTTCACAAGCGATGCGACCTTCATCGGCAAGCCAAACAACCGGATAAATCCCTTCGCATCGGCCTGGTCATACTCCGCGCCCATCTTGAAACTGGCCAAATCTGTACGGTAAAGACTTTTCGCACTTTTCATCCCCGCCAAAGTGCACTGACCTTTGAAGAGCTTCAACTTGACTGAGCCGGTAATGTTTCGCTGAGTGACATTGATAAACGCATCTAATGCCTCCCGTAACGGACTAAACCACTGGCCGTAGTAAACCAGCTCCGCATATTTCAGTGCTACTTGCTGCTTATAGTGCATCGTCTCACGGTCGAGCGCTAAAGTCTCCAGCGCATCATGCGCCGTCTTTAGTATTGTTCCCCCCGGCGTCTCATACACACCACGCGACTTCATTCCCACAAGCCGATTCTCGACTACGTCTACCTGACCAACACCGTGTTTGCCGCCGATACTGTTAAGCTCCTCGATTATCTTCACGCCGTCAAGGCCCTTGCCGTTGAGTTTGACAGGCACACCCTCTTTAAATTCAATTGTCACGTAGTCGGCTTTATTCGGCGTCTTCGATATTGCCTGTGATATAACAAACAGCTCGTCTTTCGGCTCGTTGGCCGGGTCCTCGAGGTCCGCACCTTCGTGACTTATATGCCAGAGATTACGGTCGCGGGAGTAGATTTTCTTTTTACTCTGCTCGATGGGAATTTTATGTTTCTTGGCATATTCTACTGCCGCTTCGCGACTCGTCAGCGTAAAATTCGGGTCTTTCCACGGGGCAACGATTTTAAGTGTCGGGTCCAAAGCCATATACGTCAGCTCGAATCGCACCTGGTCGTTACCTTTACCCGTCGCACCGTGGGCCACCGCCTTCGCACCTTCGCTATGCGCAACCTCAACCTGATGTTTGGCTATCAAAGGCCGTGCTATGCTTGTCCCCAAAAGATACCCGTTCTCATAAACAGCCCCTGACTTCAGCAATGGCCATAGATAATCTTCCACAAACTCTTTTCGCAGGTCCTTGACAACGCACTTGACCGCACCGCTCGCCAGAGCTTTCTTTTTGATTCCCGACAGCTCATCACCCTGCCCAAGCTCAGCTGCAAATGCAATCACCTCATAGCCGTAAGTCTCACCCAGCCACGGCAGAATCACGCTCGTATCCAGCCCGCCGCTGTACGCCAGAACCACTTTTTCTTTCTTACTCATTTCTCTACCTCGATAAAATTGTTCTTACCTTGAAATTATACAAGCTATCCGGCGCAATGACAATCAAAAGGTTGTTCTTATTTCCCCCACTCACCAATTACAAAACCGAAATCTCTTGAAATAGCAATCAGCTCGATTATAATTCAAGCAGAATGAGAAAATCTGCATTTATCTATTCTTCAGAGCTTGAAAAGTTCAGTTATCCGCCGGAGCATCCGTTCAACACAATCCGCGCAAAAAAAGTCTGCGAGCTTGCCGACTCTATGGGCCTGTTGCTCACCGAAGGTACAAGTAAGGTAGCACCCAAACCGACTGAAAGAGTCATTCTGAAGAAGTTCCACACAGCCAAATATTTGCATACTTTGCAGAAGGTAAGCCGTGGCCGATGGGAAGCTGAAGCGCTCAGTATGGGTCTCGGCACTACTGATTGCCCTGTCTTTGATGGTGTTTACGAATACTCTGTCTTGGCTGTCGGTGCCACAATAGTCGGCGCAAAGCTTATAATCTCCGGTTCTGCCGACGCCGCCTTTAATCCATCCGGCGGGTTCCATCACGCAGGCCCCGAACGCGCTGCCGGTTTTTGTTATATAAACGACTCAGCCCTTGCCTGCATGGTATTAGCCGAAGCAAAAAAGAAAGTCCTGTACCTTGATGTGGACGTCCATCACGGCGATGGCGTTGCTTACGCTTTTTACGACCGTTCGGACGTAATGACGATTTCACTACATCAGAATCCGAGGACGTTATTCCCCGGAACCGGTTTTGTAGATGAAATCGGTTCGGGCGAGGGCGAGGGTTATTGTGTTAATATCCCCCTGCCGATAGTGAAATACGACGAGGCGTATATGCAGGCTATTAACCAGGTCGTACTGCCTCTCATAAATGCCTTTGCTCCTGATGTATTTGTTTTTGAATTGGGTGCCGATGCCTTGGCAGGCGACCCTCTTGCCCTCCTGTCACTGACCAATAACACTTATGTCGATATTATTAAACATCTCCTAAGATTCGATAAACCAATTCTTATGACCGGCGGCGGCGGCTACAATATCGAAAACACCGTAAGGGCATGGACACTTGCGTGGAGCGTTCTATCCGGCTCCACTGAACAAGTGGATGCGAATCTGGGCCTCGGCGGCGTTATGCTTGGCAATACCGATTGGCCCGGCGGCCTGATGGACACGAAATTAGTCGTAAGCGACCATCAACGACAAGCCGTCCTGCCGATTTTGGAAGAAACTATAGAGACCCTCAAGAAAACCGTTTTTCCAATCCATAGCCTGTAATAACCTGCAAAATAAAAAAGGCCTGAAAACTCTCAGGCCTTTCACTCATATTAATTTTTTGCTGAATTATTCGTTTGCAGTTTTTACCTTAACGGGTTTAAGAGCCAGCGCCAGACCAGCCGCAACAAGGCATGCGACTGCTGCGATGACAAAGGGCGTTGTCCACGCAGTTACTTCACCACCTGTCGCTGCTCCTCTAAAGTACCCACCAAGATAAGGCCCGATGATACCTCCGACTCCGTAAGAAGTGAAAACCCAACCATAGTTTTGACCAACTGTCTTATTACCGAAAAAATCCGCTGTAGCTGCAGGAAACAGCGCAAAGTTCCCACCGAAATTGAACCCGATTACCGCAGCACCTAAATACAGCAGACCCACCGCCGAGCCCATCTTTACGAACACAAGCATTATCAAACCCTGTATTAGGCACATCAAAAACAAGCTTGTCTTTCTTCCGATTTTATCAGAGATTAATCCCCATGCAATCCGTCCGATTCCGTTTGCCAACGCAAAGAATACCGCCATAGCGGTTCCTGCTTTTGCCGATGCCGTTTGTGCATCCATCCCTGCACTCTGCAGAGCATCGATGCCAAACAGTTTTATGCAACCTATGACCATAAGTCCTGCCATTGCGCCGGCAGTGAACATAAGCCAAAGGCCGAAGAATTGTGGCGTCTTTAGCATCTGGCTGCTGGTCAAATTAATTGCGCCGCTGGCGCTGTCGCCGGTAGCCGACGGCGGCGTCCAGCCTTCCGGTTTGTATCCCTCAGGTGGATTGACCATCCAAACCGAGCCAATGAGAACTATGATGGCAAAGCAGATTCCATAGGTAAGAAACACATTGGCAATCCCCATAGTCTCAATAAGTTGTCCCCAGGAACCAGCCAGCTTAACCCACAGTAAAGCCCCAAAACCAAATCCCGCTACCGCCAGACCGGTCAGCAATCCCTTTTTATCAGGAAACCACTTTACCCCGACAGCGATAGGCACGACGTAAGCCAGGCCGATACCCGCCCCTCCGATAAGGCCTATTGTTACCAGATGACCTATGAAACTTGTGCCGACGAACCGTGCCAGTATGTACCCCAGACCGAGTATTAAACCTCCGAGGATAGCTACGTTTCGGGGCGGAAATTTCGCCTGCATTCGCCCGGCAATTATCATTACAACCGCAAAGGACGCCAGCCCCACACCAAATATCAATTGAGTTTGTGCCGCCGTAAAATTATAAGGTTCAGCTATGAGACTTGGCGTAAAGACGCTCCAGGCGTATATAGCTCCGAGACACAACTGAATAAGAAGAGCCCCCACAACAACCAGCCAGCGGTTAAGAACCTTTTGCTCGGCCATTATGATTCCTTTCACTAAAACACGCCGGACGTATATCGAAACATACGTCCGGCTGTAAACTTATCCAAATTTATTTTTATTTGCCTCTGCCCTTGACCAGTGACTCAACCACGCTCGGGTCGGCGAGCGTAGAGATGTCACCGAGATTATCGGTGGCATTCTCCGCTATCTTACGCAGAATTCGCCGCATAATCTTGCCCGAACGCGTCTTCGGAAGAGCCGGCGCAAACTGTATTACCTCAGGTGCCGCAATCGGCCCGATTTCCTTCCTGACATGAAGAACAAGCTCCTTTTTCAATTCGTCACTTTCCTCAATCCCTTCTTTAAGGGTTACGAAAGCATACAACGCCTGTCCTTTAATCTCGTGGGGCATGGGTGTAACCGCGGCTTCTGCAACCTTCTCATGGCTGACAAGTGCACTTTCAACTTCAGCCGTTCCGATACGATGTCCTGATACATTGACAACATCATCGATTCTGCCCATCAGCCAGTAGTCACCGTCCTCATCTACCCGACACCCGTCGGCGGTGAAATACAAATTATCAAACATCGTAAAGTACATATCGATAAATCTTTCATGGTCACCCCACATTGTCCGCATCATACCGGGCCACGGTTTTCTTATACAAAGCTTACCTCCTTCATTCGGGTCGCACTGAGTACCGTCATCGCGAAGGACAACCGGGTCAACCCCGAAGAAGGCTCGAGATGCGCTTCCCGGCTTCAATGTATGCGCCCCCGGCAGCGGCGTAATTAAAATTCCCCCTGTTTCCGTCTGCCACCACGTATCGACTATCGGACATCTTTTATGCCCAATGTGCTCGTAGTACCACATCCACGCTTCCGGATTAATCGGCTCACCCACAGTACCGAGAATCCTCATCGTATCCAGCTTATATTTTGCAGGCCACTCATCTCCCTGACGCATCAATGCTCGTATAGCCGTCGGAGCCGTATAGAAAACCGTAACACCGAACTTATCGCATATCTGCCAGAATCGCCCGGCATCAGGATAAGTAGGAATCCCTTCGAACATAAGCGTCGTTGCCCCGTTTGCCAGCGGGCCGTAAACGATATAACTATGTCCCGTCACCCACCCGATATCAGCTGTGCACCAGAAAATATCATCATCATGGACATCGAATATCACCTCATGGCTTAGTGTAATATGCATAAGATAACCCGCCGTC
This sequence comes from uncultured Pirellulales bacterium, assembly GCA_964623545.1. Lineage (GTDB taxonomy): Bacteria > Planctomycetota > Phycisphaerae > Sedimentisphaerales > Anaerobacaceae > CAZUTR01. The sequence continues at coordinate 6,841 of CAZUTR010000062.1, forward strand.
GTATGAACCACACCCTTGGGCTTACCCGTAGAGCCGGATGTGTAAAGAATATAAAGAGGGTCGTCTGCATTCATATGTTCTGCTTCGCTCTGTTCCGATGCTTTGGCCATTTCATCGTGATACCACACATCTCTGCCCGCCTGAATATCGCAGGGGTCATCAGTGACTTTTACAACAATTACACTCTCGATTGTCGGCGTATTCTTCAATGCCTCGTCAGCAATCTTCTTTAACGGAATATGCTTCCCAGCACGCAAGGAAACATTGGAAGTGATTAACATCTTGCAGTCGGAGTCGTTTACGCGGTCCTGAATGGAATCAGCACTGAATCCACCGAAGATAACCGAATGAATCGCGCCAATACGCGCACAGCCGAGCATCACTATCGGAAGCTCCGGAACCATCGGCATATAAATCGCAACGCGGTCGCCCCTCTTTATTCCCTTTGACTTGAGAACATTGGCAAACTTGCACACCTCTTTGTGAAGTTCCTCGTATGTGAACTTTTTCACTGCATCTTCCGCCTCACCCTGCCAGATAAGCGCCGTTTTCTTCGCCACAGGCGTACCAAGATGACGGTCGAGGCAGTTGTATGATACATTCAGCTCACCATCGGCGAACCACGTATGCTCAATTGTGCGTTTTTTCGTGTCCCACGTATATTCCAAACTCTTGGTCGGCTCTTTGAACCACATCAGCCGTTTCGCTTGTTCAAGCCAGAATCCATCAGGGTCGTTAATGGACCTTTCCCACATCTGCTCATACTGCTCCATACTTTTTATATAAGCTTTCGACTGAATCCCTGCTGGTGGAGGAAATGTCCGCTTTTCTACCATTAAAGAATCAATAGCTTTTTCTTTTGCCATCCTGCTTCTCCTTTTCTTTTTCTAAGTTTATTATGCCCTAACACAATTTTTGTTAACCGCTAAAATACCGGGTTTCGTACCGTATTCGACTTCGCCCAAAATGTCAAATAAAAAAAAACTCAACATGAAACTACACCTGCACCCGATTTTTGAAGGCCGTTTATCATCGAAAATCAAGTATCGAATATCGAATATCGAGAAACTCTCCTGCCAAATTGGCACACCACAGAATCAATCCAAATACTGCAACATCCTGTAAATACTACACTTATATTTTTCATTCGATTAGGAACACTGTTTGCAGTAATATTTTATGCGTATAACAGACGTGTGCGCTTGAAAGGAACTCGGATTATGAAATTTGACAAATTTACATTAAAAGCTCAGGAGGCGTTAGCTACTGCCCAGCAGCTCGCGATGGCCAAATCGCATACTGTACTTTCGCCTTTGCATCTGCTCAGCGCTCTCTGCGGCGACGACCAGGGCATCGCCGTTATGCTTCTTAAGAAAATCGGCGCCAACGTCTCACAAATAAACGAAATGACTGAAAGCGAACTCGCTCGGCTTCCTCAAGGTCAGGCCGCTGCACAGATTCTCCCCGAGCCGGTACTTAACCAGATTGTCCTCGACGCACAAAACCGCGCTGACAAAATGGGAGACGAATATCTCAGTACCGAGCATTTATTTCTATCACTCGCCGAGGTTCAAAGCGACGCAAAGCAAATCCTTAGTTTGAATTCTATTACTACCGAACAGATTGAAACTGCCCTTAAGGAAATTCGTGGCGGCGAAAAAGTAACCGACCAGACACCTGAAGGCAAATACAAAGCCCTCGAACGCTACGGTATTGACCTTTTGGAAATGGCACGTAAGAAAAAACTCGACCCCGTCATTGGCAGAGATGAAGAAATCCGACGCTGTATGCAGGTCCTCAACCGCAGAACGAAGAACAATCCCGTACTCATCGGCGAGCCAGGCGTAGGAAAAACCGCCATCGTCGAAGGCCTCGCCCAGCGAATCGTCGCCGGTGACGTCCCCACAGGTCTGAAGAATAAAAGAATAATCGCACTCGATATGGGTTCACTTATTGCAGGAACAAAATTCAGAGGCGAATTTGAAGACCGCCTAAAGGCTGTACTTAAGGAAGTAATCACCGCCGAAGGACAAATCATCCTCTTCATCGACGAGCTGCATACCGTAGTAGGCGCCGGAAAAGCCGAAGGCGCTGTCGATGCAGGCAATCTGCTAAAACCTTCGCTTGCCCGAGGCGAGCTGCGATGCATCGGCGCGACAACGATTGACGAATATCGGAAATACGTCGAAAAAGACGCAGCCCTCGAAAGACGCTTCCAACCGATTACTATCGACCCCCCGACCGTTGAAGAAACCATCGCAATTCTTCGAGGCCTTAAGGACCGATACGACACCCATCATGGCGTTAGAATCACTGACGCTGCTCTCGTCGCCGCAGCAACACTATCCAACCGCTACATCTCAGACCGCTGGCTGCCCGACAAGGCAATAGACTTGATTGACGAAGCTGCATCCAAGCTGAGAATTGAAAACGACTCACTGCCTGCCGAATTGGACTCCATCCGAAGAAAAATCGTTCAACTACAAATAGAACGCGAAGCCCTGAAAAAAGAAACCGATGACGCAAGTAAAGAGCAGCTGAAAAAATCCGAAAAGCAGCTTGCAGAGCTGCAAGAAAAGGACAAGCAGCTCACGACTCAATGGGAAAGCGAAAAAGGTGACATCGACCGGATAAAAGAGCTTAAAGAGAAAATTGAAGATGTACAAACCCAGTTTGAAAACGCTCAGCGTCAAGGCGAGCTCGAAACCGCCGCACGTCTGAAATACGGCACAATCACCGATTTGAAAAAACAGCTCGAAGAAAAAGAAACCCAGCTCGTAAAATCCAATCGCCACAAAATAATTCACAACGAAGTCACCGATGAGCACATCGCACAGGTCGTCTCGAAATGGACCCACATCCCCGTCGCCAGATTACTAAGTGGCGAACGTGACCGCCTGATGAAAATGGAGCAGGCCATTCAAACCAGAGTTGTCGGCCAGGACGAGGCCGTCGCCGCACTCTGCAACGCCGTCCGCAGAAACCGTGCCGGTCTCGGTGACCCCAATCGCCCCATCGGAACCTTCCTTTTCCTCGGCCCGACTGGCGTCGGAAAAACAGAGTTAAGCAAGGCGCTCGCAGACTTTTTATTCAACGACCCCAATTCTATGGTGCGCATCGATATGAGCGAATTCATGGAGCAGCACTCCGTCGCTCGTCTCATAGGCGCCCCGCCCGGCTACGTCGGCTACGAAGAAGGTGGAAGACTCACAGAAGCCATCCGACGAAAACCATATTCCGTTATCCTGCTTGACGAAATAGAAAAGGCCCACCCCGATGTCTTCAACGTCCTGCTGCAGGTCTTCGACGATGGCCGATTGACCGACGGAAAAGGCCGAACCGTCGATTTCAAGAACACCGTCATTATTATGACCAGCAATATCGCAAGCCAGCAGATTCAGCAGTTGACCGAGGAATCCGGCGCCGACTGGGAAATCGAGGCCCACGTCAAAGATGCGCTCA
>CAZUTR010000063.1:0-10190 GCA_964623545.1 uncultured Pirellulales bacterium
GACTGAAATAATAGGACGGTTACTGCGTCCGCCGGGCAGTTGGCACTGCCTCACTTGTACCAAGTGTGCCAGCTCCTTTCTTTGCCACGAAAAGGCATGAAAAAAAGGCACTAAGGAGCAAAGACACAGAGGCACAAAGAATCAAAGGTGTGAAGGGAGAGGTGAGAAGGGAGAAAGGATTTAGGGGATAGAGGTTGGGGGTTAGGGGTGAGGGAATATCAAAGATTAAAAATCAAAATGCAAAGTTGAGGAGGCCGAGCTGCGCCCGGCGGCGTTTTTTGAGCTGGGTTTTCGGGGACTAGATTCGGGATTTTTGGTGTTAAAGGGGACGTTTTTAATTGTCAAAGCCGGTGGGTTTGCAGGTAAAATAAGGTGACGAAGTTGTAGGTAATGTTGGGAGGAGAATTTGTTATAATCTGGGTGCTTGTCCAGTAGGTGGCTCTATGCCTAGAAACTCCCTATAAATTCTGTCGCGATATTCTTTGCCAATTTCGTTTACTGCTTCGATAAATACTTGATAAGTTCCAAGTCCACCTATCTTTTCCCAGAACTCATTTCCTATAAGGACTACCTCATCTTTTTTCATATTAAACCACCGGGCAGGGAAACTCCAATTGTAATCTTCTCTTCGTCCATATGGATTGTATGGTAAAGCATAGTAGGCCTCATCTATTTGGCGTGGTTCCATGCTATAAAGCTTTAGTATCTTTTCTTTGCTAACCTTCGTTTGATCACTATTGGGAAGTGGAGCTTTAAGCTCAAATGCGTATTTTTTATCTGCCTTTTTGTCCTCGGCATAAACATCACATATTACTGTAACAGGTATTTGATTGCCTTTACCTTGTAGAACATACTCCAACTCTTTTTTCCAATTTGGACGTATTCTTTCGTCTCCTTTTTTCCCATGCTCCAAGTTGTTTAATATCTCAGTTATTCTCCTAAGCCGCTCAGCCCGCACAACACCGGTTATTTCATATCCTTGCTTGCCTAATCCTAAACCCTGTGTGGCAGCAACTACAGCGAGTTTCTCCCAAACACCACCAAAGGGAGTTACAAATCTTCTTTCGAAATGAGACCCCTTAAAAATCTCATCAGGAACTAGAGCAGCGTATAACGGTTTCTTTGCCTTATGCTCATCTGGCATGAAAGGATCTGTATTTAGTACCTTATCCATCACGCTGTCCATCAACGTTTTTATTACGGATTGGATTGCATTCTTCATCTTCTTAGAATCAGTCATCTTGAAAATCCCTCCGCATACTTAACATTTCTTCCAAATAAATACCGACTCAAAAAAACTATTAGCACGTCTACCAGTTCGGCGGTTAACATGTCTATTAACAATGCCCTCTGCCTCCACACCGATACTGTTAGCTATTTCATTATAGAGACTTGCTCGGTCATGTGCTACTACAATTAAGCGCCCTCCTGACTTCATGGCATCTATAGCTCGACGAAACACTATAGCAATGTCATGCTTATATTGTTTCTTTGCTTCCTCACTTCTCCCTTTTGAAGCCGGACCAATTTCATTGTGGCAATTTCTCTCTAAGCCTAGAAGGTTATAACTGTATGCGTGTTGATCATGATAATCAATTAGCCCTACGTATGGAGGACTCGTCATAACACCATCTATAGGTGGTATTCTGACCTTGCGACTATCGGCATGGTAAAGCTCCACAGAAGCATCTGTACGTAAACGTGCAAACTCTTCGATTCGCTTTAAAGTATCCAAACTGTAGCGACGCAAGAATTTGAATGCCTCTTTAATTGGTGTGCACATCCTAGAATGCTTATAACACCAGTACGCTTCTTTTTGTGGGTGCTTCGGAAAATCCAGATCAAAATGTTTAGTGAGGCGTGCTGACCTTGCTGAACGTGATAATATTACTTTTAACAAATCGCGATAATCATATGTACTAGTCTCAATAAAGTAGCGATATGTTAGTAATTCTCGCAAAGCTTTTGGTGCAAACCATTCTTTAAGATATTCATTGTCTGTTTCGCATGTAAAGTTTTTGCCGACATTGGACAAATTCTCGACAAAGAGTTTTTCTTGCTTCCCGTCTGTCTGTGTCACTAACCGTACTTTCTCTAATATATCTATAACTTCTTTGCGGGCCTTAATTATATCGTATTTAGTAGTTTTGACCCGACCTAGAAGAATGTTGAAAGCTGATACGTCATATCCTATTGAGTTTATTCCAAGTTCATTTGCTTGGACAGCAGTTGTACCCGAACCGACAAACGGGTCAAGAACTGTTTGTCCTGGAGTAAAATATTTTCGAAGAAATATCTCGACTAGCTGTGGAATATATTTTCCTAGATAAGGGTGTAGGCGATGAACATGTTTTGTTCTTTCTCTTTCCGGCAAAGCTTTCTCACTCCAGTTTAAATTCAATCTCTCCAGCGGTGTATCATGCGTAACTTCGCTGGGAATAGTAGGAGAAGAGTTTGTTTGATATATCCCAACTCGTCGCTCTTCGCGAGTTGATTTGTGCCTCTTGCTAACTTCTGTTATTCGCTGTTTTGAACTTTTTTGCCCATTATTATTTTCGGGAATGACTTCGTACGTCCTTTCATTGATCCGGTTAATCCTTACTGCGTCACCCGGCTTGAGCTTGTGGTAGCGCACAAACTCTTTCACCCAACTCCTTTCTCGAAAAAACCATCGTGGATATCCCGTTTTTTTATCCGTGGGAATGTCTGACTTAATTGGATTTGAAAGCCCCTTAGCTTGTAATGTTACTTGAGTTCCAATCTGATCCCTAGTTGAACCTCCCAAGATTCCATCTGGGAAAAAATCAAGTCCGCAGGTACGCAGGTTTAATTTATTATTTTTAATATCCGCAGGTTTTACTTGGATTATATGCGATTCCATTCTGTAAGACACTCCTTCTGAAGTAATAACCTGAATAAATGGTAGAGATGTATCTGGAAAAGTCAAGGATTAGTTTCATCAGGGATAAAATCTCGTGGTAAATACGGTTTTTTGTCGGAAAAAAAATCCCCCCAGCACGGGACTGGGGGCTATATAGGAAATTAAAGAGCAAAAATCAATCCACCTTCGGTAAACCTACGGTGGACAAGAATGCAAAAATGAGGAGGCCGGGCTGCGCCCGGCAACGTTTTAATTGACGCCCAGGATAAAGCTGGGGGCTTTCGGATAGAAATTAAACGGCAATGCAAATAACCCCGCCCGGAGGACGGGAAATCCTTAAAGACATTTTGACCCCCAGCGGAGCTAGGGGCTAATCGAGAAGGAAGCGATGCGTTGCATCGCGTTTTTTTTTGGAAGGATAGTATGGATCCCCGACTACGACTTTTCGGGGACAAGTGGGCAATTTTTGAATTTATTTTTTATCGCTGGTTTTCTTCAGGACATTTTGGCCTGGTGCCCATTTTTTTTGCCAGGTTGGATAGAGGTCCAAGGCCCTCTGCGGCTCGTAAGTGTACCATCCGTAAGCTCTGCGCTCCCTGTCCACATCTGCCATAGAATAAAACACCTGGCTTTTCCTGTTGCTGAAAAGTGGCCTGTGTGTTTTGAGCTCATAAAAGCGAGCCCATATTGGAGGGGCAGTCTTGTCTTCGATTACCCTTTTGTCTGTTGTTAAAGTCCTCAGGCGAAATTCGGCTGGTGGAGTGTTAAATTCTTCAACCCTGATTCCGGTAATTTGCGAATCTTCGAACCATTCGACCGCACTTTGCACCGAATTAATAACTTTCTTATCAGGGTTGTCCAGGCCCATTAAGAAAAGAACGACCCCGGTGCTCTCCCTGTTACAAATACTGGGCAGCTCGTATGCTCTCGCCATAGCAGGTGTAAAATCATTTTCATCATGCTGCTGGCACCATGCGGTCAGTTTGCCGTTATCGATTATCTGGCATTCGAGTATGCAGTCCAATCCTTTGTCAAAAGCACTTTCAGCTTTTTGCCGGCGGTCGGAATCGAGGAAAGAGTAATACGGCTTTTCATCTATTATATCTTTCAGCATTTTCATTATTCCGGCGATAGCGTTATCGTTGAACGTGATGCGCCTGCTGTAATTTTTCCGTAGTGGGAAGTATTGGGGCCAGCCGCCGTTCGGGTATTGGGCTGAAAGAGTAAAATCTATTCCCCGGATGCAGGCATCTTTATATTTATCAACTTTTGTGACTTCATAGACTTTTGCCAGACATTCTATATGCGAATACGTCGTAGTGTTATCAAATGTCGTACGAAGGTCGCTCTTTGCGTTGATAAGACGTTGTTTTTGGTCTTCGGTAAGTATTGCCTGCATATCGTAATTTTTGGGCCAGCCCCCGTTATCTCTCTGGTAGAGAAGGATGTTGTCAGCAATTTCTTTTACCTGCGTCGGGGCGTAGCATGGCTGGTTCGGTCGAGCATTAATTACATTATTTTTGTCGTAAATCTTATACCAATGGCGTTTGCTGTTACTGAAAGGTAAGAGGTCTATCTCGTATTTTGTGTTATTCGATGCATAAGAACACGAACACAGAAACGATACCGCGGACATCAGCAATATTGCTATAGATAAAAAAGCTTTTTTAGTAATTATGCGCATTTTTTCTCCGTAATTTAACTGAAGGCGTAAATAAGATTGAATTTCTTAAAATTCCGAAGGTAAGTTTGTTGATTTTTTCAATCATTTCAGGAAATCCTGTTTTGCCAATTGCTTGTGTTCTGCCGGTTATTTTTCTTTGTATTAAGTGATTCGCGATTATCACAGTTTAATGATAAATAAGCAAGATTTTTTTAAAGTTTTGGTGGTTAGGAGGAACTGCCATGGGTGGCGAAATAGTTCTTAGTTTTGAGTGTCCCCGGTGAGATAAAGCTTCGCTATCTCACGGGGTAAATTAGTTTATAGTTGGGGTCCCGGTTAGAAAGTAGACATCTATAATCTGGATCCCCGACTACAGCGTTTCGGGGACAGGCGGAGGACAGGGAAAGCGGGTATTATGAATATTAAGTTCTTATTTGGTTTGTTTGTCAGGGTTGTAATTTCTGTCGCTTCAGCGGGGGTTTTTTATGCAGATTCCTGCTTCCGCAGGAATGACAAACCCCTTGCAATGTAAGGTAAAAACCCTCGGCAGTGCCGGAAGAACAATAACCCCCTGCAGTGCAGGGGGCTAACAGTTAAATGACCCACAGCAGAGCTGTGGGCTAAACGAGATGGAGGCGACGCGTAGCATCGCGTTTTTTTAATAACCCCTACCTATGGCACAAGTTGCGATGCAAGGGGCTAAAAAAGCATAAACAATCGCTTAATAAATCCCGATAATGAGGGGCAATTTTGGGGGCCAAAATATTTCTTTGACATGTGGTTTTTTATCATGTATTTTATAAAGTTCTGAAGTGGGTAGGAACTAAGTTCGTACTGCGTGAAACAGCGATTGCGGAAGAAGGCTTGTTTGCTCCAGCGTTCTGTATTGTACGAGCGGCCGGGGTGGAAAGGGATTTTACACTTTCGATTCGTTCGAGTGAGGCAGCAAAGCTCAGCGATGAGAATTTAAGGGAAATGAGAGGTTAGATAACAGTGAAATTATTATTGTTCATATTTTTCGCGTTGGGTCTTTTTCTGGCGGTCATGGGCTGGTCGTTCGAACAGATCTATCACTATCCGTGGCTAATGCGAATAACAGCCCCTGAATATGCCCACGGCATTGACGCCCTGGAATTATTGACAAGCGAGAGGGATAAAAAAATTACGAGTGAGCATCCGGGTTTTGAAGTTCTTCTAAAACGCTGGCCAGGCTTAGGCGATAAACCATCAGTTTCAGCTATAGGGATAAGCTATTCGTATATAGCATACGATGACAAGTCAAGAACGGACTTCGAGCTTGTGGCGCTTGACTCAACAAAAAATGAGCTCAAGCCGAGATGGAAGGTATGGGCCGCAATGTTTTTGTTTCGGGATGAGCTCGAGGTAAAGGTCTTCCAAACCGGATGGTATCTTTTCATCAGCGGGATTCTAATTGCATTCGTGTCCGGCCTAATAGAGTTTTTGAGAAAGCCGGCAGTTATGGAGGGCGTGGTTCTAAAGCGGACTTATGATGACATCGCAGATAATCCGGACGGCAGATATGAAACATTTTAATCGTATTCGGGTTTGTCATAGCAGATAATTTTGAGAAAAATTGACGATACAGCTAAAACGGTCAGCCATTACCATCATCCATTTTCAAAAGTGAGATTTACAGGATTTTTATTGCCAAGCCGTCGGCAAAATATATAATTCGCCAGTCTAAACCCATAGAATATTCGAGCCTGTGTTTATGAAATTAAACAGTAATCTTATTAAAACCGAGGCAGCAAAAAAAACAACGGCATTAAGATTTGCTATAAATTTAAATAAAAATCAGGGGTCTAAAATGGAAAGTCTTGTTCCAACAAAAGCTTTTTTGACCAAAGGTGTCGGTCGACACAAATACCAGCTAAAATCCTTCGAAGAAGCGCTAAGGCAGGCAGGTGTTGCACAGCAAAATCTGGTTCAGGTCTCATCGATTCTTCCGCCAAAGTGCAAAATTATCAGTCGAGAAAAAGGTTTGGAAAGCCTTACGCCGGGAGAAATATGCTATTGTGTGATGGCAAGGGCTGATACGAACGAACAGGGAAGACTGGTTGCCTCATCGGTGGGAATTGCTGTCCCAAAAGATAAGACCAATTGGGGTTATCTAAGTGAGGTGCACGGGCACGGAATGGACCAGAAGGAAGCGGCTGATATGGCTGAGGACCTGGCAGCGGGGATGCTCGGAACGACACTGGGTTTTGAAGTGGACCCAAATAAGGCCTGGTCGGAAAAAGAACAGGTCTATCAATCCAGCGGACTGATAATCAGGACTTCAAACATCACTCAGGTTGCAAAGGGACAAAGTGACCTTTGGACGACAACGGTGGCGATAGCAATGTTTCTTTTCGACTAATTGTGCACAAATGAATTTTGGAAATCTGCCACAAGAATATTCCCGCCCGGATAAATCTCAAGTTGTGATAATTCCGGCTCCGTACGATGCGACGAGCACATGGATTAAAGGTGCGGATAAAGGGCCGGCGGCGATAATCGAAGCATCGGCGAATATGGAGCTTTATGATATCGAGACCGAGCGGGAAGTCTTCAAAAAAGGGATATTCACCGACAAACCAATTCGGCTGGAAAAACAGCCCGAAAAAATGGTGGAGCAAATCCAAGGAAAAGTTAAAGAGTACATCAATAAAGACAAGTTCACCATCGTAATAGGCGGAGAACATACGGTCAGCATCGGAGCGATAAAGGCCCATAAGGAAAAGTATGCACAGATGTGCGTTCTTCAGCTTGACGCTCATTGCGATTTGAGAGATGAGTATAACGGCTCAAGGTATAACCACGCCTGCGTTACGGCGAGAGTAAAAGAAATTGCGCCGGTTGTTCATGTCGGTATAAGAAGTATGGACTCATCTGAAAAACAATCGTTGAATTCGGAAGATGTTTTTTTCGCAAAAGATATTTACAATAATAAAGATTATATTGAGAAAGTTATCGCCAAGTTGTCCGAGGTGGTTTATATAACAATCGACCTCGATGTATTCGACCCATCGATAATGCCATCTACGGGGACACCTGAGCCGGGTGGATTGCTATGGTATGATGTGCTTGGGCTGCTGAGAGAAGTCTTTTATAAAAAAGATGTCGTCGGCTTTGATGTTACTGAGCTGTGCCCTAATGAAAATAATAAAGCGCCTGATTTTCTGGCGGCGAAACTTATCTATAAACTGTTAAGTTATAAATTCAGAGATTGATATGGAAAAGAAAGATTTCCTAAAAGAACCGGTCAAGCACATCGATATAAAGAGCTTCGATACAATCGATATAATCGAGTCGATGAAGGATATGTCGTTTACCGCGAGGGACACAGCAAGAGCGTCGGAGATTCTGAACATAATGATAAACGACACTGAGTGTACAATTATTATGTGCATCGCGGGCAGTACGAGCGCGGCGGGATGTATGCAAATATATGTGGATATGGTAAGGCATAATATGGTTGACGTTATCGTTGCATCCGGCGCGGCCATCGTGGATATGGATTTTCTCGAGGCACTGGGATTTAAGCACTACAAAGGAAGAGCATCGGCCGACGATAAACAACTAAGAGAGCTTTATATCGACAGAATATACGATACTTATATAGACGAAGAGCAATTACAGATTTGTGATAACACTATAAAGGAAATAGCGGATGCACTAAGTCCGGGGGTATATTCGTCGAGGGAATTTATCAAAGAGATGGGTAAATATCTCGTTGATAATGCGAAGAAAAAAGATTCGCTTGTTCAGACGGCCTTTGAAAATAATGTGCCGATATTCTGCCCGGCGTTTTCAGATTCCAGCGCCGGATTCGGTCTTGTAAAACACCAACACGAAAAACCGGATAATCATGTGAGCATCGATTCGGTGAAGGACTTTAGAGAACTGACGGAAATAAAAATGAGGTCCCCGATTTCGGGGCTGTTTATAATTGGAGGAGGAGTACCCAAAAACTTTGCGCAGGATACGGTTATCTGTGCGGAGGTTCTCGGACACGATGTCCCGATGCACAAATACGCAGTGCAGATTACTGTCGCGGACGCCAGAGACGGCGCATGCTCGGGCTCAACTCTCAAAGAGGCATCATCGTGGGGAAAAGTCGACACCGGATTCGAACAAATGGTTTATGCGGAGGCAAGCAGCGTTCTGCCCCTGATAATCAGTTACGTGTATCACAAAAAAGACTGGGAAAAGAGAAGTAAGCGAGACTGGAGCAAAATTTTTGAATAATCTGGACTCACGCCTCAGTAATCTGCTTATGTTTTTCCAGCCAATTTTTCGCCCATGTACGGGCCTGGTCAGCCGACCTCAATCCACCTTCCAACTGTGCGATGTACATTTCTTCGGCCAACTGGCCCAAAACCGGGCCTGCTACGGCGCCCAATTTCATCAAATCATAGCCATTAAGTAACGGTTTCGGTTTTAACTCGACGTCACCGAGCTCGTTAATTCTTCTTTTCAGTTTGCTTAAGGAACGTATGCTCTTGTTTGCAGCTTTCTGGATGGCCCTTTGCAGCTCAAACAGGTCCCAGAAGTACGGCCCGGAAAGCAGCAGCTTCAATTGGGCCAAAGACATCTTGTCGTTTAGGAGCACTGCCCTTTTATCAAGCAAAAACTTTATGTGTTTTGTCGTGTTTCTGCTAAGTTTCAAAAGCTTAATCTTTTCCAGTGCAAAGTCCATCGGGCAGCTGGCAAAAAAGGCAGCCAGGGCCAGAGCAAAATCAACTTTTTTTCTCAATTGACTCAATACCTGAATGCCCAAGTTCGTTTGTCTGGCAGAAAGGTGAGGGAAAATCGCATTGGCAAGACGGCTATCAATCAACATCGATGCGCCTGTAGCACGATTGGGATTTGCCAGGATACCCTCTAACTCAATGGCAATGCGTTCTCCACTAATTTTGGTTATGTTCTTTGCCTTTTCGCAAATCGCTGACCAGGTATCCGGCTCGATTTGAAAGTTGAGCTGAGTAGAAAAACGCACGGCACGCAACATTCGCAGGTAATCTTCGCTAAATCTTTCTTTGGGCCTGCCGACGGTTCGAAGCAACTTCTTCTTCAGGTCTTTTTTCCCGTTAAAATAGTCAATGACTTTTTTGCCGATGGGGTCGTAGAACATCGCATTGACGGTGAAGTCTCTTCGGGCTGCGTCTTCGGCGGCGCCGACAAATTCGACCTTGCCGGGATGCCTGCCGTCAGCATAGTCGGCCTCGGCCCTGAATGTCGCGACTTCAACAGATTTGCCCTCGATAAGAACAATGACCACGCCGAACCTGGCACCGACCTTGAGCGTTCGGCTGAACAATTTTATGACATCTTTAGGACGGGCGTCGGTGGCCACATCGAAATCATGTGCGCGTCTTTTCAGCAGCATATCACGGACACAACCGCCGGCAAGCAAGGCCTGATAACCGTTGCGGCGAAATCGCTTAATAATCTTTATGGCAGCAATTTTGTTTGACATTTGTATCGTATTTCGTATGTAGTATTGCGGTATATAAATACTAATAACTGTTTAATTTTCCAATTCGCTTTTTCTGAGTATAGTTACGACCATAGAGCCCCAGAGACGCCGCTCTATAATTTCAAATCGGCCGTAGCGCTCCAAAAGTTCAGTTCGCTTATCAG
>CAZUTR010000064.1:0-10180 GCA_964623545.1 uncultured Pirellulales bacterium
CGGCTGGTCCGTTCGAGATACGAGTTCTCGGCAGAATTAAATAACTGACTGATATTATATTTGAAACTATTTTTCATCTTGTCAGTATTCTTTACTTTAGCAGCTTCTCGCCTTTTTTATTTCTGTTTATCCAGAAATCAGTAGACCATAACGGATGAATTTTTCAAAAGTTTACTTTAAGTCGAATTAAATTACAATAATCAAAAGCTGCCTGTTTTTGTCGTAATCGTTTCGACAGGTTTGCAGATGTATATTAGAATCAGAGATACTATATGATAACAGAACAACTGAATGAGATTTATCAGATTCTTTTCGAGAGGTTCGGCCCTCAGCATTGGTGGCCGGGCGAAACCTGCTTTGAGATAATAACAGGTGCTGTCCTGACGCAGAACACAAACTGGACAAATGTCGAAAAAGCAATCGCAAATCTTAAATCAGCCAATCTTTTAACGCCCGAGGGACTACATAATTTAGATGTCTCGAAACTTGCTGAACTTATAAAACCAGCCGGTTACTTTAATATAAAGGCAAAGCGGCTTAAAAATTTCCTGGGCTGGCTTTTTGACAACTTCGACGGCCAACTGACCAAACTGAAAAAGCTTAACACCGACCGGCTGCGGGCTGAACTGTTAGGCATAAAGGGTATAGGCCCGGAAACAGCCGATTCGATTTTGCTTTACGCATTTGACAGGCCCGTCTTTGTAGTAGATGCCTACACCGCAAGAATCGTATGCCGTCACCAGCTAATCGATGCGGGAGCTGACTACGAGCAGTTAAGAGAGCTTTTTCAATCCAATCTGTCGCAGGACTACAAAATGTTTAATGAGTACCACGCGCTGTTTGTAAGACTCGGTAAAGAGTTTTGCAAAACCAAACCCAAGTGTTCCGGTTGTCCTTTGGAAAAGTTGCCTCACACTATCACCGTAGAAAATTACTGAAAATAAAAGTTGCGGCAACACTCCATACTTGAATTTTCAACGCAAATGTGCTATCTTTTTAAATAGACAGGCTCATCACCATCGCTAATCGTTTTGAACAGGAAATACCGGGGAAATCAATTATATACGTCATATGCGGATGCCATTTAATGCAGGAAAGGTCAAAGGTATGTCCTACAAAGAAGCTAATAAAAGCATTATTGCCACGAAAAAATTACGCAAATGGTTTGCTTTAGTATGGGTTTCAGTAGTCGCGACATCTTTCCCTTCTGGTTATGTGCGTGCCGATTGGACCTTCGACTCCGAGTCATACACCTTCGTTCTCGAACCTAACCTCGTTTCCGGCGACGTCTTTCACCAGCACTGGGCTAATGAAGCCAGCAATCCCGCAACCTACCTGCATTCCGGCAACATGTTTTTTGACACCCGCAGCTGGTACGACATCGACCCCAACCATATCATGCATGTTTTGCACTCCAGGGGAGACTATTGCGGCTCCACGACCTTCGCTGACTATCGAGTTCGCAGCACCGAAGGAAATATCTACGCCCTTCGCTCGACCACCTGGTACAATGCATATCAACCGACGGACCCCCTCACTCTTGACCATTATAATGCCTACAGTTCAGATGACGGCTCCAGCTACACCGATTACTTCCTGGATGAAAACTGGGATGGTGGCTGTCCTCCCGGCACCGGATGGGGATGCGGTGGCGAGCCAACCCATCCCAATAGTGCCCAGGCCGTGATTGATTCGCCGGGTAGAATTACTCGCCTTCGCTACGGCGTGCGAGACCTTAACGACTGGGATGAGTGGTACGGTGCAAGTTGGCGCATCTGGGCCGGCTCAACTCAAACCGAATATCGTGACAACTACCTCACCAACCCATTTGCTAAAGGCGAAGGCGGTCCAATATGGTCAAGCTGTAACATCGAGTGGATAAGTTACAATGGCGGGATGCTGGCGAGCAGCAATGAGGTCAATTCAGTATATTGTACATATCTTGTCGCCCACCACGGAGCGATGACCGGCATCGACATTCGCCTGACCAGCACAGATTTGGATGGTACAGCCGAGGCGCTCTGGACACCGAGTGAAGATGTTCATCTCCACCTGGCAGTAGCTACTAATGAAGATGGCCCCTTTACCGATGTTTATGTCGGCCAAGAGTATGTACCAAATTCCGCAAATCCCGGCGCCTATGTTGACCTGGTGCCCTATGGCAAGCCTGAAGTTCTCTTCGTCAAGATATATTCAACCAAGGATGCGGGTGACTCATACTACATTCATTGGGGTGGCTTCCACGTTCAAATTACCGCCGAAGACCCGCCATATACAGGTCCCGAAACCTGCGAGCAACTTTGGCAGCAAAGTCCACCTGACTATAACTATCCCGGTAATTTTGACAATGACTGCGAGGTCAACACGGCCGACCTTGCCTTGTTCGCTGACAGTTGGCTCCTATGCAATGACCCCGAGGGCGACCCCTGCTGTTGCAATGATACACCTTACGGGCTGTCGGCCGACCTGAATCACGATTGCATTGTTGACATGAAAGACTTCAGCTTTTTTGCTGATTCCTGGCATCAGTCCTGCGACAGTCAGGTTCCTACTACGACTGACCGGCCTTTCAGAGAAATCCTCGGAGTCAGCGGTATTGGCCCGAACTTAAGCACTATCGATTTCCTCACAGACCTCGGGGTCACCTGGGTGCGTGACGGGCTGAACTGGCACCAGGTTGAAATGTCACCCGGTGTCTATTGTATCCCAATTTGGGACAGGAACCGTATCGATAGGATTCATGAAGCCGGATTTAAAATCATCCTACATTTTGGCTACGGTAATGATATCTACGATAATCCATGGGACCCGAACGCCTATGCTGCCTATGCCGCCTTTTGTGTCCGACGGCTCCGTGGAAAAATTCAGGCATGTCATTGCATAAATGAACCATGTAATTTTGGCTTCAGAGAATATTACGGTGGCGTTCATCACGGTGCGCCGCCATCGCCCTGGATAGCCAAGTACGCCGAGCTTGTTAGGCTAACCGCCGCTGCTGCTCACGAGGTTGCTCCCGAAATCCCAATCATGGCCAACGAGGCCTTCGTTGTGAACCATTACCGTTTCCTGGATGAGGGATTAGGGCCTTATGTATCCACCTGTTCATGGCACCCGTACGGCGGCTGCGACTATTTCAACTACGGTTGGGACCCCCCCTCTGAGATGGCCGTTCCTTACCAGGTCGCCGATGAGGACGGCTCGCGCGCATCGCTTATCCGCCGACTAAAGCAGAAAGGTGAGGATGTCACCGGAAAAAACTTTGAAATTTACTGTACTGAATTTGGTTGGGCTCCCGATAGTCCCCATTTCTGGGTGCCTGACTTTCAAACCGCCGCCAATTATCTCGTCCGCTCTTACATCATAAGCTATGCCAACAATATGAAAACCCTCTTTTGGTATACCTTACAGGATCCCTTTGAAGGCTTTGGTCTAATCGACAACGAATATAATAAACGCCCTACATATTACGCCTATCGAAACATGGCGCAAACTATTGGTGATATGCACCTGCTGCGTTATGTCTGCGATCAGCAAGCACCTACCCAGGGAGTTCAGGCTTACCTGTTCGGCCTGGATAATACCAATGAACAAAACGTTCTGGTCCTCTGGTCTGCAGATGACCAGCCACATCCGGTTACTATCTATGGGATTGAGCCCGGCGCCCAAATCCTTAACAGCGTTGGGAACACAGTGGGCTCGGTTCCGGCGGGACCGCTCGAAATGACCATCGACGGCGAACCCCACTACATCGTGGGCGACATCTCTGTTGATGTATTGGTGTGTGCCGAACTGGATAAACTGCTGGCCGACGATGGCGCTGCCAACGACGAATTTGGCTACTCGGTATCTCTCAGCGGCGACTACGCCCTCATCGGGGCTTACCGCGATAATGATAACGGAGACGATTCCGGCTCGGCCTATATCTTCCAGCGGGACAAGGCCGCCTGGATACAGCGGGCCAAGCTTACTGCCGCGGACGCCGCTGAGGAGGACCGATTTGGCGTTTCGGTATCTCTGGACGGGGACTATGCACTCGTCGGGGCTTACTGGGATAATGACAACGGAAACGATTCCGGCTCGGCCTATATCTTCAAACGCAGTGATGACCCGAACGACCCCAACTGGTACCAGCAGACGAAATTGCTGGCCGATGACGGTGCTACATTCGACTTGTTTGGTCAATCGGTATCCCTCAGCGGCAACTATGCCCTCGTTGGAGCTTATGGCGATGATGACAAAGGAGACAATTCCGGCGCGGCCTACATCTTCAAACGCAGTGATGACCCGAACGACCCCAACTGGTACCAGCAGGCAAAGCTGACAGCCGACGACGGCGCCAGAGAGGACCACTTTGGCGTTTCGGTATCTCTGGATGGTGACTACGCCCTCGTCGGTGCTTATGACGATGATGACAACGGAGACGATTCCGGCTCGGCCTACATTTTCAAGCGCAGTGATGACCCGAACGACCCCACCTGGTACCAACAAGCGAAATTACTGGCCGACGACGGCGATGACAATGACAACTTTGGAAGGTCGGTCTGTCTCAGCGGCGACTACGCCCTCGTCGGGGCTTACGGCGATGATGACAATGGATACAATTCCGGCTCGGCCTACATCTTCAAGACAGACGCCGATGCCTGGT
The DNA here is from genome assembly GCA_964623545.1 of uncultured Pirellulales bacterium. Taxonomy (GTDB): domain Bacteria; phylum Planctomycetota; class Phycisphaerae; order Sedimentisphaerales; family Anaerobacaceae; genus CAZUTR01. Next base: position 4,646 of record CAZUTR010000064.1, read on the forward strand.
ACCAGCAGGCAAAATTACTGGCCGACGACGCCGATGTAAGGGACCGCTTTGGTGTTTCAGTATCACTGGTCGGTGACTATGCCCTCGTCGGGGCTTTCTGGGATAATGACAACGGAGACGATTCCGGCTCGGCCTACATCTTCAAGAGAGACACCGATGCCTGGTACCAGCAGGCCAAGCTGACCGCTGCGGATGGCGCCTTCAAAGATTACTTCGGCCGCTCGCTATCTCTCAGTGGCGACTACGCCCTCGTCGGGGCTTACAGCGATGATGATAATGGCACCGATTCCGGCTCGGCCTATATATTTGGTTGCTCGACAGCGGACTGACTGCAAAAGAAAAAAACACAGTACTATTCGAATAGTGTCCGGCCGAACCGCACTACATTGTGGGTAACATACCTACGGCAATGCTTTCTGCTAAGTGTCAAGAGCTGTTGAGCAAAAAAGCACATAATCACCATCGGACATTTTTGAATATTTTCACCGGTTTGGCCTGGGGCTTAGACGGGAGTTTATTTACTCGAGGTGGACGACGCCGGTGCGGCGGTCGGCATCGAGACTGGCTTTCTTGATGACATCGTAGAGGTCTCGGCAGTTTCGTACCTTCTCAAAAACAAACTTCGGGTCAGACTTATCAGTGGTTACCAAACTGACTGTGCCGATGCCGAAAATACAGTCCAGCAAACTTCTGCGTAACTTCAGGTCGATAACGCGGAACATATCAAGATTATCAACCCTTCTGTCGAGAATACCTCTGCTCCACTCAATCCTTTCGGAAGAGACTTCGTAATACGTCATTTTGAGCTTTAATGCTTTTAAAAAGATGGTGAGAACTACAAGGATTGCAAGGCCAAGGCCGGCTATGAAACGATATTTACTAATAAAGCTGGCATAGTTTTCGGTAAATTCGAACCATTGCAGTTTTTCGAGCGGATAAGTTATCAAAAACGCAGCTATTGCGAGAAAGAACAATCCCCTTATTACCGTTCCAGACATACCCAAAAGAGAAGGGCGGCCGATGAACAATAATTTTTCGTCCTGCTCGGAGTCTTCGTTCTGCCCAGAGCCGGGGGCGGGGCGGTTTTCAAGTGCTCTTGCTTTGCGGCTATTCAGAAATTCGCCGCAAAATCGGCATTTGATTGCCTGGGCCTGAATGGTCTCGGCACAAAACGGACACTGCTTGGTCTGTGTTGTCAGAAGTTCCATAACGTATATATCGGAAACAAGGTGAAGTTCGGACAAGGGATTTTCGAAACAACGGTTTAGAGTGGAAAAAGAGGACTAAAAAAAGATAAAAAAAGTCTGAAATAGGTTGGAAAATGAGGATTTTTACAAGATTTTTGGGAATTAGGGTTGTTAGCGTAGGCGAAAAGGTAGATATTATAGGACTATTACGCTTTTGGGTCAAAAAAGGGGGTAAAAATTGTCAAAAATCCGCAAAAATTGCACGGTTTTGAACGGAAATTGACAGAAAATGACAAGAAATGAACGACTTTTTAGCAAAAATGAGCTGTTTTTTGCACGTTAATTTAAAGAGATTTGAGAAAAAATGGCGTGAAAGTTGTAAGGATTAAGGAGTAAGGATTAAGAATTCCACGGCAGCTACGAATGATAAATTGCATGGATTTGGTTCGCCAAGGAGAGCAGAAGGCAGAGGAGGGATAAGGAAATCGATAGTCTATAGTCTTATCGATTAATCAAAAAGACTACGAGCATAATAAACTCCAGTTTTTTTTAGATTGTTTTTTTTAGCCACAGAGGGCACAGAGAACGCAGAGAGATAGCGGATATGCCGTTCTCACGGGGTGAGCTTAGTTCCAGGATTCGTCTTCGAGGGTATCAAGGCCCATGATAACATCCTGCATATAGACGCGTTTACCATCCGGCCTGTCGTGGGCCGCGTAGGTTTGCCCTCGCTGGGGGTCGTAGTAGGCATACCATTTATATTGGGACAGCCATTCGTAATCTTCGTCATCGACCTTTGCGAACTGGCCGTTGTCTAAGGGGATTTCTTTCATGATTCTCTATTACCTCTGCTCAATCTACAACTCTACGGCTCAATCCCCCGATTCCAAAGAGGACTCTTTCAAGCCAGTCAACAGCATCTTCATCATCCCTAAGGCTATCTAGAAATACATTTAGCCATTCACTTGGGCGCATAACGGTCAAGCCCAGTTCCGCAAGTTGCTCCTTATGTTTCAAGATATGCTTGTGGTCCGTGGTGAGCAAAACATCAGCACGCTCGCGAGCACAATCGCGGACAATTACTATATCATCAGGATCATCTATGAAATCGAAACTGAACGGGTCAAAAAGGAGCGGCTCACGCAAGAAAGAAGTCTTGTGAAGAACCCGACCTTTCTTAAGCCCCTTCGCAAAGAGCCTCCAAGCGGCCTGCGTAGCTTGTGCTCTCTCATCGTTTTTGAGACTTAGCTCAGCAAATGAAGCAGCACTTGGTAAGAAATCCAGATCCCACTCGTACTGCAAAGCAACGATGAAGCAGAGCGCTCGAATGTCCTGCACAAGGTTTTTTGGATCGTTCGGGAAAACGCGGTAAGCCCATTTGTAGCTCCCATAATCCCATCCCTCAGCTTCGTCCCCGATTCTGCGGATGTAGTAAATCTGGTTCGTGTCAAAGTAAATATTTCTCATCAATCTTTGCGGTTAGACCGTTGCTTAGCGGTATCTCTTTCATAATTCTCGATACCCGATTCCTGATACTCGATAATTTGATTTCTGTTTCTGATTGACAATTATAACGCAAAAAGGTGCGGGCGGATACCTTCAATTAATTTACTCCTCAATATCAGCACGGCTTATACCCGCTGTGTTCAAAACAATATCAAAAATGGGTTTCATTCCTTTTGATACGTCAGCTTCAAAAGATTCAAAAATCATCTCTGGCAGCAATAATCTCTCTTCTTTAAAAGGAAAACTATCTAGAACCAAATCTGTATGGTTTCCCAAGGTCCTTTTTGTCACCCCGCATCCTTTAGTTTCCAAGAAGCTCATCATGACGCATATTGGTGGTGCTACACCTAATTTTTTCTGTATACTCAGGAACTTTTTAACACCGGAAATGACTGCATCTTCATATTCCACGCATATGCTCTTTTCGACATGAACCTCTGTGTGAGGATTATAAGGCAACCATACACCCTCGATAATACCATTCCGAAACAGTTGTGTATAAACATATGTTTTTCCTTTCCAGTCTGGACCTACCTCACGCGACGCTACTACTCCTTCAAAGTTGTATCTGGTATGAATCTGCCCACCCCAATGCACAAGAGGTAGTTTTTCTTCCCCTGGAAAAACAAAAGGCGACAAGTCGTGAAGAGTTCCGTGTTTAAAAGCATCAAAGGGAATAACGTGCAAAACATATTTCAATCCTTGCAGCAAATGTACCGGGGTGTCGCCTTCAATTAACCGTGCAATTCTTTGCAATCGAAATTCGCGCATACTTTCCGGCAGTGTTTCAGATTGTGCAAAAGCAGCTCGGATTTCATATATATCCAACAGATACTTCCCAGAACTATTCCTCGAATAGAACCGATGATGATTCTTAAATTTGACCATATGAGGTGATGCCCAGCTTTTTGGAACATACAGTACAATTACAGGCCCATTGTTAAATCCCTCAACCTCCTGGAACTGGAAACCGTTTATTCTTGGTACGACTCCGTTCAATAGTATGTTTTCTATTCGTTGTCTCTCTTGGTCATAATTTACTTCCCCAAGACCTACATACTCAGGAATGCCTGTATTCTTGCCTTCGGCATCTTTCTTATCTCCCAGTCCGTAGATCATATAACCTCCAGATGCATTCGCAAATGAGGATATATCGGCAAGACATTCGACTTTTTCTTGGTCTTTGTTTCCAGGTAATGCTTGTTTATAGTCCAGCATTCGGTTTTCTATCACTTCATTTTTGATGAGAAGTTCTATGTCGTCCTTTTCCAATTCACTGAGTGGCTTCCTGAACATCAGAGTTCTCTCCATAAAAATTCTATTATGGTTCTCCGAATAGATGTTTCTCCTGTTGGTTTTCCTGATGTTGGTTGTTCTTATTATAGATTTTTTGTCAAAAAAATGCAAGGGAAAAAGACGGATGACGGAGGACAGACGACGGAGGATTACGAAATTGGTGCAGAGGAAGCAATTCTGTGGTTTGAATATTTCTATTATTCTGTTATACTCCTGATTTTAGGAAATGGAATGAAAGGAAGCGAAAATGGAAAAAATCAATGAACGAAGGTTTGGGACTGTAAGCATAGTATTTGTAATACTTTTTTGCATCGGTTTGGGACAGGTTTGTTCGGCGGAAGAGAAAGAATATGCAATAACCAGTCCTGATGGGAAGATAGCAGTGTCCTTTCAACTCTCCGACGGCGGGCATGCAATGTACGATATCAGATACGATGGGGCTGTGGTGATGCAGAAAAGCCATTTAGGAATCGCCAGAGAAGACGAAGACTTTACAAATGGGCTTATGCTCGAATCCGCATCGGATGTTGAATCAGAAAGAAGCGATTATGAGATGGCGTATGGTAAGAGACGCAGTTTTTCTTATGAGGGCAATAAAAGAGTTTTTCATTTGAAAAAAATATCCGGTAAAGAAATGGATATTATCTTCCAGGTATCGAATGACGGGGTAGCATTCAGATATTATTTTCCCGGCGAATCGGAAGATGTTAAAAAAATCACGAGAGAGTTCAGCTCGTTTAATTTTGTGCCGGGCACAAAGGCGTGGATTCAGCCAATGGCTGAGGCGAAGTCGGGATGGAGCCAGGTCAATCCTTCTTACGAGGAATATTATGAGCAAGGAGTTGATGCCAAGAAACTGCCGCCCAGCAGGGCGGGCTGGGTCTTTCCGGCGTTATTCAACCGTGGAAAACACTGGATACTGATTAGCGAGACCGCGCCGGACAAGGATTATTGCGGATGCCGGCTGCGATACTTCTGGGGCAACGAACTTTTTGTCGGCCTTGCCGATGAAAGAGAGGTATTTCCGGGCGGGCCGGCGATGCCGGAATCGAAACTGCCTTGGTACACGCCGTGGCGAATCATCGTTATCGCCGACAATCTTGGGACAATAGTAGAATCAACTTTAGGTACAGACCTGGCGAAACCTTCCAAGCTGGAAGATGTATCATACGTTAAGCCGGGCAGGGCCTCGTGGAGCTGGGCGCTGCTGAAGGACCCATCGGTTGTGCCAGGTATTCAAAAGAAATTTATCGAGTACGCGGGCGATATGAAGTGGGAGTATTGCCTGATTGATGTCAGCTGGGATACGCAAATCGGATATGACAAAATCAAGGAGCTGGTCAAGTACGGAAAGAAAAAGAAGGTCGGGCTCATATTGTGGTATAACTCATCGGGCGACTGGAACACTACAACCAACCATCCGAAAAGCAAGCTGCTTACCCACGAAGACCGTGTTAAAGAGTTCGGCAAATTAAAAGAGATGGGTATCAAGGGTGTTAAGGTGGACTTCTTCGGCGGTGACGGACAATCGATGATGGCGTATTAC
>CAZUTR010000065.1:0-10144 GCA_964623545.1 uncultured Pirellulales bacterium
TTTTGGATATTATGATGCCTAAGATGAGCGGTTTTGAGGTTTGTAAGAGGCTGAAAAACGACCCCAAGACCAGGGACATACCGGTGATTATGGTAACAGCGCTTAATGAGTTCGGTGATATTGAGCGCGGTATTGATTCTGGGACAGATGATTTTTTAAGCAAGCCCGTGAACAAGCTGGAACTGCTAACACGCGTTAAAACTATGTTGAAATTAAAGCATTTGAGCGATGAGCTTGAACGCACACTGGCATATTTGAGCGAAATAGAAAAACAGGCACAGACAGCAAAATCAGATTGAATTCGCGGCCGCCAGGCCGCTTCCAGGCAAGGATGGGCGGGGACTAAGGCTTAGAAAGACCGTTCATTAGATTTGACAATGAATTTCGCATAGTTGCCTTCCTCATAAGTTCTTACAACATATACGTGGCCAACCAGGCATAATCGTCTACGTGTCGAATAGCCTGTTGGATTGGCTTCGCTTACAGAGTCAAAGTCAACAGCTCCGGCGTCGTAGAATCCATTGTTATTTTTTCCTTTAACATAGAAAATATCGAATTTTAAAACGTCCTGATCCTGTCTCATCTCGATATCACGAATCGAATCATGTTCACATTCCTCAACTTTGCCATCAGAAAAATCAACTCCTTCGTGTCCGTTAAACCAGTCAATTGTTCCTGATTGCAGATCTCCGCTTGTGAAATCTCGACTACCGTCTGCTTGATATACATAGTCGATGGTAATCCAACGGTCGGGGTAAAGCTTTCTGTCTTCTACAGCAATTCCACCTGCAGTTGGTGTGAATCCGTGAGAGTGATACGCATATTCAGGTGCAGAAGCTAAAAGACCATGCTCGGTTATCGACAAGCCTTCGAAGATGAACCGGCCATCTTGGTTTGTATATATATCCATATAAGGTTTATTACTCATACCGTGGTTTGCGAAGGGGAAAGAAATAGAAACATGTGCGTTATAGAAAGGTTCGTTATTCTCGTCAACAACAGTGCCGGTAACCGACGCCAAGTTTTCGTCAGGCGTCCTTTGCATTTCAAATTCCAAATACGTCATTTGCCTGTCTAATATTTTAATTGAGGCATCGATAGGGTCGTATCCAAAGGCACGCAGTACAAATTTCTTTCCTGAACCGGCATAACGTGATTCGCCGGTTCGACCCATAATAAACCAGCCGTCCTCATAGACCCACAGTGGTTCATCCCATCCGTGATATAAATTTACCATAACATCCTGTCCCCCAATGATAGGAGTACCATCACTGAAGGTTACTATACCAGCGATGCAAATACCCCCATTATCATTCAGATCGGCGATTCTATCATCAAGAATTGTCTGCAGATGGGGAGGAAAATCATTGTATTCTACGGCTATGACCGGGATTTGGAGATGACAAATAACCAAAAAGAAGAATAGAAGCATTCTGATTTTGAAATTTTCCATTTTGTAACCTCACATCGTGAATAATAAATTCAGTACATGTAAATTTTCCAGTTACTTTTTAATAATTGAGATATCGTCATGAGATTTTCCTGTGGTAAAATTGTACACTTTACCCACCTGAATGTCAAGCAGCAAAATTGGATTACACAGTATGAGAAATTTCGAAGATTTTGGCACATATATGGGGATACCGGCAGGGGGGGTAGAATCCGATAACAGGATTGTTGCGAAACGGCAACAATCGCAACAATCGTTACATCAGACACAACCGCCACGCGCACCGAATAAAATCGATTTCTAATTGTCCAAATTGGCAAAGCCGGAGTAAACAAGACTGGGAAAATCGCCGATTTTAATAGCGTGGAGCGGGTAGAGAGAATGCCAGCCACGGAGGAGGCAAAAGTTTCCAGAGGGACAAATCAATGGTTGATAAACGATTGATTAGAGTGAAGGGTGTATGATTAGATTACTTGAAATTCTCGGCAGGGCGATAACGGTCGATATGGCTGATTTGATATGGCAGTGGCTTGACGCTGTGCAAGAGACCCAAAGTGATAGTCGGCCCGCGCAAATACAGCAGTTGAACAAGGCCATAGAATTAGTCAACAGTAAAAGGGCGGACAAGGCCGAAGAGCAGATTCGGCTGTATCTTTTCGAAAATCCCTCCTGTATCTGCGGCCGAATGGCGGCTGCGGCGATGTGGTTGTCAAAAAACCAGCCGGACAAGGCAATTAAAGAGTTAAACTCGGTCTATATGCGAAAACCGAATAATACGATGGCTCTTTACGCCATCGGACACTGTTATGAACAGCTCGGCAGGGAAAACGAAGCTATCGAATTTTATCAGGATTGTCTGAAGTTCAAGAATTATCTGCAGCTTCCGCGGCAGCGTCTGGCTGCTTTGTACTTCAAAAATGAGCAACTCGAAAAAACCACACAGGAATATGAGCTGCTGAAAAATGAATATCCGGATGATATATCCACACTTTTGACACTCGGCTATTTATATATCGCAAATGGCAAGTACTCAAAGGCAATCGAAGTATTTAACACCACAATTTTGATACATCCCGACAACTTTCACGGCGAAAATGAAAGCATAGACCATCTTATCAGCCAGGGGCAATTTCACGAAGCACTGGAGCTGCTTGAGAATTTGCTCGAAGAAGAGCCGGATAAGTCGGATTTAATGGTTAAGCGAGCTGATGTACTCAGGATGCTCGGTGCTCAAACAGAGGCCATATCGCAGTATGAGCAGGCAATTCGCATCTGCCCGGATTACCTGGAGGCAGCTGTAAAGCTGGGGACGCAATACCTTCAGATGGGCTTTGAAAAACTTGCCGCACAACAATTTAACAGAGGGGCTGAGATAAATGACAGAATAGTTGAGGCCTATATAGGATTGGCGACGGCACAAAAATTAGCGGGAAATTTCTCAGATGCCTTGGGAGTATTATCTCTGGCTGCGGCAATCGCCTCGAACACGTCATTGCTGTTCACAGAAACAGCGATTCTAAAGTTCAAAATGAACCTTGAGGAAAAAGGGTCCGATTATCCCAGCGACCCGGCCAGTCTTGTCGAGGATGTGATAGCCGCTCATCGCAAACAAATTGCTCATCGGCCGCAAAATCCCGATTTGCACTATCGCATAGGGCTTCTAATGATGAATGTCCTGAGGTTTAGCGATGCTATTCATTGCTTTGAAACCGTACTGTCCATAAACCCGACCCATACCAGAGCAAGGAGCAAGCTGGCTATATGCCTTTTTGAAACAGAGAAAAAAGATAAGGCTTTGAAAGAGCTGCGCGATCCAGAACGGCTAAGTAAAGAGTCGCTGGAGTTGCATTATAAAACGGCTTTGCTGTATTGCGACAAAGTAAAGTTTGCATCGTCTCTAATCAACCTTGATAATTATATGACAAACAATTTTACAACTTCGGATGCGACTATAAATATCTCAATCGTTCTGCAAAACCTGGGCCTGTTAGACAGAGCATCTGCGACGTGGGATAACCTGACGGATACCGCTAGTCAATCCAAAAATACAACACAATTTTAATACTACAAAAAGGCAATTTGCATTCGATTAACATTTCAGCAAAAAAAATTCCACCAAACGACCCTAAAACGCAAATAGGCTATTTATTAAAGAAAAGCCCAATGAAACATAACATATATTATGGGACGTTGGATATGGTTTGATTTTCAATAGTTCGCTAACGCTTAAATTTCAAAGAAGCTAAAATGTTTCAGTAGCCAATATACTGGCTGGTGGGGTCGCGAAGAGCCAAAGGTTTTCCAAGGATTTCGTAATGGAGAATCGCCCTTCTTAAGCTTTCAGGTTTTGCGTAATCCGCGGTAATGTCTGAAAGGAAATTTGCTGAGGGTGCTTGGATGGGTGCGCGTTTTTCTTTTGGCCTCTGGACAGGTTTGCTCAGGATTTCAGGAATTTTTTCAAATTCAGGCTGAACATGTGGAATGGCTTGAGATAATTTTGGAGCTTTGAATGCATGCGGAGAGGGAATTGCGACCTGTTGCGCGGTTTCGGCAGGAATATTGGTGACAGCAGGCCTTGGACGAAAAGGTTTTTTGACTGTAGGTTGAGACTGATTGGCAGGCCGAGTTTGTGGTTCTCGACTAACAGCTTGGGCCTGGCGAAAAGATTCTTTAAGAGCTTCCCAGGGGGTTTTTTGCTCTTGAGGCGGCTTGGGAGCCAGTTTTTGGCCTGGATGTCTGGGTTCTTTACCGGCCCTTTTGACAAACTTACCGGATTTGGATTTGAGGAGGTTGCCAACAATATAGAAAAGTGCGATGACAACAACAAAAAGGATGTTCATCCACTCTTCAGTACCTCTTCTTTTTGCTGCCAGAATCAGTTGTTCTAAAAACAAGTTCATAGTTTAAGTACAAAGGCCAACGCGCCCATCGAAGGCGGTTTTGGCCTTTGCTCCAGTATCAAACGTCGAGAATCGAGCTTATTCTTTCTTGTCAGGTTTTGCTATTGATTCCCGCATCGAGGTATCGGCGCTGATGTTTTTCAGGCGATAGTAATCCATAATGCCGAGATTGCCCTTTTCGAAAGCAGTGGCTATTGCCAGCGGTACTTTTGCTTCATTCTCTACCACGAGGGCCCGCATTTCCTGCTCGCGTGCGACGGCCATTGCCCGGCGTTTCTCGGCTTCTGCCTTTGCCCTTCGCATATCGGCTTCGGCCTGGGCTGCCTGGAGCTGGGCTCCGACATTCTCACCTACATCGACGTCAGCAATGTCGATTGATAAAATTTCGTAAGCGGTGCCGGCGTCCAGTCCTTTTGCCAGGACGGACTTTGAAATGTTGTCCGGGTTTTCAAGCACGCCTTTATATGTTATGGCGCTGCCGATAGTGGTAACGATTCCCTCACCGACACGGGCGATAATTGTTTCTTCCGTGGCACCGCCTATGAGGCGTTCGATATTGGCCCGGACGGTTACACGTGCTTTTGCTTTCAACTGGATACCATCCTGAGCGACGGCGTCAATGGTGCCCCTGCTCTTTTGGGGGTCGGGACAGTCGATAACCTTGGGATTGACGCTTGTTTGTACCGCTTCGAGAATGTCACGGCCTGCCAGGTCGATTGCAGTGGCTGTCTTCATAGTCAAATCAATGTTTGCCCTGTTTGCGGCAATAAGGGCACGGATTACCTTAGGAACATTCCCCCCTGCTAAATAGTGACTTTCAAGGTCGCGAGTGGTGAGCTCGAGACCTGCCTGGATGGCGGTGATTTTGCTTATAACAATGGTTCTGATATCGACTTTCCTGAGCCACATACCGATAAGCTCGGAGAATTTAACATCGGCCCGGGATAACCTGGCCTGCAGCCACATTCGGAAAAACTTCATCATCAAAAGGAATAAAACCAATGCTACAATAATAATGATGACCAAAAGTGCTACGCCGACGATTTTAGCGGGACTAGCCGCCCCCAATACCACATTCGTTATGTTATGCATATCTTCGCCCTTTCATTAGTCCTTTTTGTTACGCTTGTTTATCCTCTACTACACGAACGGTTAACTGCGTGCCCTGCACGCGGATAATCTCGACTTTTTCGCCATTTTTTACGAAACCACTTTCAGAAACGCATTCGACTTTTCTCTCGCCAAACTTGCACATTCCCACCGGTCTTAGCGGCGAGACGACTTGTCCGACCTTGCCGAGCATTGCCTCCAGTTCGGGGGTGTCGGGTATTGCATCGCCCTGCTGCCGTTCGGAAGGCGTAAGTGTAACGCTTTTGCCGAATCTGGTTTTCGGAAACATCCTGTATGCGATAACTATTACAGTTGGTATCATCACGGCGGCGACAGCGACACCAATCCAGCCGACCGTAAAACTGTGCTGGAAAAATATCGCCAGGCCCCCTATCAGGCAGGCAAGAGCGCAGATGCTTATCAGCCCGCCGCTGGGCACAAAAACCTCTGCTATAACCAAAGCCGCACAGGCAAAGTACAGAAAAACAGCAAAAACAATCCACCAATCCAATTTATTTTGTCCTTAGTTTTGAGTTTCGAGTTTTTAGTTAAATGTTATTAAAACTTTATTCTTTAACAGCTCTGACAACGACTCTGTTTCCGTGGATTTCAATTATCTCAACTTTGGTGTCCTTGTCAAGAAACTCTGCTTCGGCAACCACATCGACGATGCAATCGCCGAATTTTGCCTTTCCAGTCGGCCGAAGCTTAGAGATTACTTCGCCAACGTCACCTGTCTGTACACTGACAACCTCACTTTCCGGCGGAGCTGTCATACTCACCTCAAATTCAGTGCCTTCTTTTGCAGCGGTTGGAGCAAGAATTAGGCCGCTCAAGAAATGCAATTTTGGCAGATATTTTGCGAAAAGCCAGGCCAAAAAGCCAAACCCCAAAAAACCAAGGAAAAGCCCGAGAACTCCGTTTAAGAACAAGCTCCAATCGAGAGTACTTTGTGGCCAGGGTAATCTGTCTGGCGGGTTTTTGACAAGCATGCCAAATAAGCCGAGTAATATACAGATTATACCTGAAAAACCGGCAATGCCGAAGCCGGGAAGAACAAAAAATTCGACCATTAACAAGAGAATACCGACGGCAAACAACGCCACTTCCACCCAATTCGCCAGTCCAACAAGATATTTGCTGCCGATTATAATCACAAAACAAATGACCGCCACCAGCCCCGGCAAACCGACGCCCGGGGTATTAAATTCAATATAAACGCCGAGCAAGGCGAGCATAACAAATATGGCCATCACCGCAGGCGAGTTGAGCCAGCGAACCATTTCCTCGGACCAATTCGTCCTGAGGACCATGGGAGCCGGCGCGATTGTAACACCATCACGCTCTGCCAGAAATTCGAGGGCCCCCGCCAGGTCATCAACAACCTTTCTTGCTATGCCGTATTCGTAAGCTTTGGCAGCGGTAAGGGTTAATAGCTCGTTGTCTTTTACAATAAGCTCTTTGTTTTCCAAATCATATTCGTTGGCGTCTTTGGGCAGGTGGTCGGAGTCAAAGTATTCGTATAAGCCGGTACTCAGGTTCTGCAGCCGATATACCTCCAACTGCATAGTAACCATTGCCTTTAGCAGCTCAGCAGGATAGCCGTTTGCTTCGGCGGCCCGGATGAAAGCGGCACGTGTGAAACTCTCGACCTTTTCCCGCTCGACCCCTTCAAGTTTGGCGCCAATCTGAATCGGAGCGCAATCACCGATAGTCGTATTTTCGAGCATAATAATATCTTTGCAGGAAACGGCTATCATTGCGCCCGCCGATATCGCCTCGGTAGTTATATATGCGACGGTGTCTGCTTCTTTGCCAACCTCGAGTATAAAGTACTTTGCTATGTCATCGCCCGACTGCAGAAGGCCGCCGTACGTTTCTATTTGGTAAATCAGGTACTGTGCCCCGCTGTCGAGAGCAAGCTGTGTTCGCCGGCGGATGGATTTATAAAGCCCGTCATCAATCATACCCTTACAGACGATTATCGCCGCTTTTACCTCAGGTTTGTCTTTGATGATGACATTGGGCTCCGGCTCCTGGGCCAGGGCCTGCGAGATAAACAGGCACAGCAAACCAACCGCTACTATGCGAATTGATATCCTCATATCAGAAACTCTACCCGTATATTCCAAACTTGGCAATAAAAAAAACATGAGCTGCTTACCAAAACAACCATTTAGCAATTAAGTAAAAAATAACGGTAAGTATTGCAGCAATCGGAATAGTGGCGAGCCAGGAGGTGAAGATACTGCCGATTACTTTGCGGTTGACCGCTGTAATACCACGGGCGAGTCCAACACCCACAATGGCACCGACGAGCGTATGGGTGGTTGATATTGGTAGCCCCAGCTTTGAGCAGGTCAGCACCGTCGCCATTGTGCTCAGGTCAGCGGCAACGCCGCGGGAAGGTGTTATCTCGGTAACCTTGGTTCCCACCAGACGTATTACCCGATATCCGAATGTGGCCAATCCCAGCACTATTCCCAGACCGCCAAGAGTGAGAATCCACATCTCAACGGATACTTTTCCGGGAACTGAATTATGCTTGATAATCTCAACAACTGCAGCCATCGGCCCGATAGCATTGGCTACATCATTGGCGCCGTGTGCAAACGCCACCGTACAGGAAGTTATAATCACGAGCACTACGAAAATCTTTTCCACCTGCTCAAGCTGTTGCTCATAAGGCAAGTCGAGATTGCATCTGCATTTTTTCCCGGTAAACATCGCTGAAATGCCAGCAGCGATAAACCCTCCTAAAATACTTAGAGCTATCGCCTGCGAAATGCTGAGGTTGAGATGAATGTTTTCCAGGCCCTTGTAAATAACAGCGAGAATCAATATGGCGAAGGTGAAAAAGACGCAGACCGGCACGCCTTTGCGCGCTGCTAACACTGGTTTTTCCTTAGATAGTATATAGCGGGATATGAGTTTGAATATGATAAAGGCCACTATCCCCCCTGCCAGCGGCGAGATGAACCAACTGGCGGCAATTTGCGCAAATTTGACCCAATGGATGTGTGCCAGACCCGCTTCGAGAATTCCAAAACCGATAATCGCTCCCACAATGGAATGCGTAGTTGAGACCGGCATTCCGATGTATGAGGCCAAATTCAGCCAAACTGCGGCAGCGAGCATTGCGCAAACCATACCGTGGGCGAGTACCATCGGGTCAGAGGCAAAGACCTGCGAATCGATTATGCCCTTGCGAATTGTATCGGTAACATGACTTCCGACAAGGACGGCCCCACAGAATTCACAGATGCCGGCGAGCACTACAGCCCAGAAAATAGGCAGTGCTCTTGAGCCGACCGCATCTGCCATTGAGTTGGCCGCGTCGTTAGCACCGATATTCCAGGCCATATACAGGCCGATGATGGTCGCAGCGATAACGAGGATTTCCATGTACTGAATCGTTCCTTTTATGGACTATTTCTTACGAATGATAAGGCGAAGATATTTTGCAGTCTTCTCAGCATTGTTCGATATTCTGCCTAAAGTTTTACAATACTTGTCGAGAAAGAGAATGGTAATGGGATCGAGCTTATCCTCCATGCTGTAAAAGTGCTGAGCAAATCTTCTTTCGAGACGGTCAACATTCCATTCTTCCTGGCTGATTTTCTCTATAGCTTTCAGGATTTCATCAGCTTCTTTTCCGGTGAAAGCGGCTTCTGCGAGAGTCGAAAGCTTCTCTGCCACACTCATAAGCAGCTCGCTGACATTGATTACCTGCTCTACAAATTCCATAAACTCCGATTTCAGTTCATCTGGAATCTTGGTCTTTCTCAGACGAAGCACAACGGCAAAATCTTCCGCAGCATCCGCCACGTCATCCTGATATGCCAAAAACCGACTCAGTTCCGACCGCCCTACCGATAGAAAGTACATTTTGGTAATATTATCGCGAATCTCCGTTTTTATCTGGTCGGCCTCATGCTCGGTTTTAGACATCTGATGGTGCAGTTTCTCGATCTCCTCGTAGTTCTCGGACAAAAGCGCTTTTGCCAACGGTCGTAAAAGCTCTACACATTCGTGAACCTTCTTCGAGTGTTCGTGAAGCGGAACAAACGGTGACGGAGCGAAGAATTTATCCAAAACTCCCATTTTATTGTCTCCTTATTTCGTATATCGTATTGAGTATTGTATAACGCATTCTATATAATTTGAGCAGTAGTTTTAGTTTATTTGGTTTCAGAGGTCAAGCAGCTTTTTTTGATTAACGAAATATGTGCCCTGAGGGTCTTTGGAGCATGGCAGAAAACATTTGAGCGAAGCCGGCTCATGCGAGTTCACACAAAATTTCTATGCCCTGCTCGATTTTGTCATTGTCGGTTGCGTAACTTATCCGAAAGTGTGTGTCCTTCTCGCTGAACACATTTCCGGGAATGATAAGGATGTTGTTTTTGATTGCCTTTTCCACGAATTCGGTAGCTGAGCCGCTGGGCGCTTTGACAAATGCGTAAAAGGCGCCACCCGGCTTTACAACCTCGAATTTATCTTTTAATCCTTCATAAATAAGGTTCCTTTTTTCTCTATAGATATTGACTAGCTCGCTTACATCGTAATCGAGAGCTGCAATAGCCGCCTGTTGAAATGGTGTTGGCGCACAGACAAAGGTATACTGCTGAATTTTTGTCATCTGCTCGATGATTTCGTGAAGCGAAGGGTGCGTTGCCGCATAACC
>CAZUTR010000066.1:0-10014 GCA_964623545.1 uncultured Pirellulales bacterium
GTTCACACGGACGAGGAGGAAAACATCTGCGAAATTGTAATTTGAAGGATTTTGCAGCCTTTTCGAAAATTAAAGGCGTAAAGTTATACTCACTACAAAAGGGAGAACCAGCTACCCAAATAGAACAATCAGGAGAAAAAATCCCATTAGTGAATCTCGGAGAGCAACTCAAGGACTTCTCTGATACCGCCGCAGCAATAGAAAACTTGGATTTAATTATTTCCGTGGATACTTCTGTACTTCACTTAGCAGGGGCAATGGGTAAACTTGCCTGGGGACTCGTGTCATATGCGCCCGATTGGCGATGGATGCTGCATCGTATTGACTGTCCATGGTATCCTACAATTAGACTGTTCAGACAAACAAAATTAGGACAATGGGATGATGTATTCAGGAAAGTAAAAGCCCAACTTCAAAAACTGGTCGCTAACATTGCGGTACCTGATTAAACTATAATATCAATTACCAATATGAACTATTCTGCTATCGTGTTTTCGGCGGGCTTCTTCTATCGATTGAGAAAACTTTTCTTTGAACACAGACTTAGAAAAAAGTTCAGAAACCGTTCTCTGCGCCTCACGACCCATTCTGACGGCCAAATCCCTATCTTCCAGTAATATCCTGGCATATTCATTCAGTTGATCCGGGGCATCACTTAAAAAGCCACTTACTCCGTGTTTTATTGGCGAGCCGGGATGTTCATTACCCAAAACTGGCAAGCCGGCAGCCATTGCCTCTATAGTTGCCATATTATATCCATCTTCAAGCGTCGGCTCTGCGGTGTGTATGTAAAAGCGATGAGAGGCCAACATTTTTTTTAAATCATCCCAGTTTTCAGCGGCCGACACGCTTTGCATACCCGGATTATAGCCAACAAGCTTCACCGGCAAACCCGTAAAGACTTTCTCGTGAAAGTCCCACATCAAAATCTTTTTGCGACTCTGGATAAAATTGCAGATGCGAAGCCCGCAAGCATTGTGTCCTGAATACGAAAGATAATCCTCAGGGTCAGCACAAAAAGGAACAATATCTTCGGCAAAACCCCACGAATTCCCTTTGAGCTTCGACACAGCGACCGCATGTCCTCCGACAAGCGATAGATACTTGTGCAGAATGTTCTTCATTTGAGCCGGTTCAATATCAGACTTTTCCTCGAGCTTTCTGCCTTCGATTGTAGAGTGAATAACCAAAAGCCGAGGTTCCGGGCGGAGTTTCACCTCAAGTAAGTCAGCTATATTGTGTGCTATAATACAGTAATAAGATGTTTCAGATTCCAAGGCTTGCTGTAGGGTAATCAATCGGCTATCCGGGGGAACGGGGCGCATCTGTTCATCCCATGTCGTTTTATACTGCCCCTTAAGCCCTACGATAATATCAAGCTTATACCCCAACACGCCAAGCTGGTAAACCCAGGCTTCATGGCAATTAAATACAAGCAACACTTTCTCACACATATGTATATCGTTCTTCGCCAAGCTTTAAGTTTTACTCACTAACAGCACATTACATAGTCACAGGCGCACAGACTGCTCGGATTTACTGAGTAAGTCATTAAAACTCTTAGATTTTAAAAATTCCTGTCGATTCACGATAATATACTTTCCATCCCTACAAACCGCTATATTCATTCCACCATCGTTAAGCCATCGCATTGACTCTAAAATCTCCTGGCTACCAGCTGGGCTTTTGACAAAAACCACGTACTGCCCCTGCGCTTGCCTCGCTATATCAATACAGGACTGGTCGAAGCCAAGTTGTTCAATTACCTTAACGATTTTGATATTTTTTTTCAGGGACTCTATAATATCCGGTTCAATATTTTTGAGACGCTCCTCGGTCAAGAGCAGCTCATAATCCACCGGCAGATACTGTGTGTAAAAACGCCGAAGATATAAATTCACTTCTGAGGACTCCGGATCACAAAGGAAAAAAATCGAACATTCCTTACTTGATTTGTCCGATGGCTCAATTAATTTGGGCGGAAGCGCTTGATAGCTAAAATTAGCAACTCCAGCTTTAAGAGGTTCTTCGCCATAAAAGTGGATAAAATCTCTTCGTATCGTCTGTGGCCTACTCTGGTGTAGTATAAAAGCCATACTTCCTGCATAATGAATGAAATACGAATTATACCTTTTATTCTTCAAATCGGAGACTCCAAAGGTCATCCTATTCCAGCGATAGTTCAGACTTTCACACTGAATACCTTTTTTGAAGACCATGAAATTCATTGACGTCTGCTCGGGGAATTTTCGCATTTGAGGCGTTTCGGGTAAGTCTCTAAAGCCGCTGATAAAGTCTTTGAAATTTTTGCTGATAATGACCACACCCGAATTAAAATATTTAAACTTGCCCCTTGAATTTTTGGGCCAGTCTATCCCTGCCTTTATTCCTTCAACGATAGGATTTCTATTCATCATATCGTTAGGCATGTTTTCGTCAAAGGCATAAAAAGTATCCATATCAGGATAACATTCAAAGATATTTGGCGCGTTCGGCGTTATCAGGATATCCCTGTCCAGTATCAAAACACGGTCATAATCCATATCGAAAAGTCTAAGGCACTGATACTTTTCAAAAGGTGGATAAAGAAAACGAATATCAGGAATTTGACAAACAAAGTAACTTATGCCGTATTTGTCAGCGTAGAACTGAGCACTTAACATTGCAGGAAGGTAATCTAAATCATCTCCGATATCGACCGTGAATATAGCAGTTTTCATCTTCATAAAATAATATTATCAGCTTTCAAGCTTATATGGTAAAGTAAAAAAACAATCAAACCAAAAACCCAACCATTTTTCAACCGGCCAAACCAACCTCAATCACAAAAAGCCAATTCTGTCTCTATCACACAAACAGCTTCGACAGTACAGTAGCAGAAAAGTACACATACAGAGGTTAATCCCAAACGCACTCCCTCGTGGTTGGGGGGTCCCCTTTAGGCCTGGGAAGTTCAGTGGCTTAAGGGTCACTGGAGACAAAAACAGGCTAATTTTTTTCAAATTCTTCGTAAAATCAGCCTGATTTTATATTTTTTTAAGGTTTTTCTATTTTTTTCCTACCTCAATGCTCAATTTTCAGTATCAACAGCGACAACATTACAGGACAGCGTTTTTGCTGCTAATTTCAGCAAAATAAACCTCTTAAGTTTCTCCCATCTCAATCGAGAATTTTTGTTGAATGTGGTCTTTTTTGCTACGTTTAGCAAGAAGGCAGCCCCTAAAACGCTGATTGGAGCGTGTTCGTAACACGTTTCACAAATTGAGAAGGGTTTTGACAAGGCCCAAAAAAAATGAACGTTTGTTTTTTTAAGGAGTCACGACATGTTAGCAATTAAAAGCAATTTGATGTCAGTCAATGCTGCTCGACACCTGGGAACTAGTTACGATGCATTGGCCAAGTCCGTGGAAAGGCTGGCCTCAGGTCTTCGAATTAACAGTTCGAAGGATGATGCAGCCGGCCTGGCTGTCCGTGAGTTAATGCGGGCAGATGTGGCCGTCCTACAGCAGGGTGCGCGTAACGCCCGGGACGGCATCAGCATGCTGCAAACAATGGAAGGCGCCATGGCAACCATAGACGATGCCCTTGTTCGTATGCAGTCACTGGCCGAGCAGGCCTCTACCGGTTCATATTCCTCCGCACAACGATGGATTATGCACCAGGAGTTTGATGAAATGCGTCTGGAAATTGACCGTATAGCCGGCGCCACAAAGTTCAACAGCATCACTATGCTCGACAATACCAGCACCAGGTCAATCCACTTTGGCGAGCTGACCAGCGACAAGATTGACATCACCGGCAGCAATATGACCAGCGCATCCGGCGGCCTTAACGTTACAGGGCTGGCCATCTCCACCGTAGCCAGTGCCAAAGCAGCATTGAGCTCACTGGATACTGCGATCGGCAGCAAAGACACTGCCCGTGCGAAATTCGGTTACAAGATGAACCGTCTTGAAGGTACGGTAAGTGTTCTCGGAATTCAGGCCGAGAATTTAATGGCAGCCGAGTCACGTGTATCAGACGTCGATGTATCCACCGAAATGGCAGAGCTAACGAAGAATCAGGTATTGGCACAGGCTGGTGTCGCGATGCTGGCACAGGCCAATTCAATACCACAAATGGCACTGTCTCTGCTATAACAATTGAGGATTTCAGATATCAGCTAATTAAACAAGACTGATGGGGGGGACGACCGTTGCTTCGAGCGACGGTCATCCCCCTATAAGTTAAAGTAACTAACAAAAGCAGGATAAAGTCATTGATTTCTCGACCGTTTTGAAAAACCATTCACAAGACTTAAGGGCTTAAAAGAATATATGGAGTAGTGCAATGAATGGAGTCTCAACATATAAAGACACATCAGTAACTACACAAAGTAAAGGCCGTTTAATCGTCATGCTTTACGACGGAGCAATCAAATTTCTGAAACTGGCGATTAAAGAAATAGAGGCACGCAACTATGAAGCAAAGGGCCGATATATAAATAAAGCTTTGGATATCATAAACGAGCTCAATGTAGTATTAGATACCGATGCTGGTGGGGAAATTGCAGCCAATCTTCGCAAACTCTACCTATTTATGGCCAACCACCTTAACCAGGCCAATGCAAAGTGTGACCCTCAAATGATTCGTGAGGTAATTTCTCTATTCGAAGAGCTCAATCAAGGCTGGAAAGCTATCACGAGTTAAAAAATTTAAAATCTTAAATGGTTCTATAATGTTTTGCTATTGCTCACAAGTATCAACTTAAAGCAAACACCATAATTGAACCATCTATTGCGATTGACAAGATGACTACAATTACATTTTTTTTTTAACAGAATCATAGGTAAAACGATATAAAAAGAGAAAATCCTCCGATGATAGACACCAAGCTTAAAAGCGATATTATCCCCGAATTTCTAATCAGCGCAGCAACTGCTGTTGATGATGGTCAAATTCCCAAAGCAAAGAGTCTTCTTAACGACGAGGCACTGGACACAATTTGGCAAATGGTCGATAAGGCCCCATCTCTCAAGCACATAATATTTACGCTTGCTGCAATACTACGGAAAATCGGCCAGGAAAACAGAACAGAGCAGTGGTATAAAAAGATTCTCGAATGGGGACCAGACGCCGTTGCTTACGACAGATTGGGCTGCCTTTGCCAATATGCAGGACGCATAACAGAGGCAATAGAATATCAAAAAAAAGCCATAGAAACACAGCCCGATAGACCGGAACTTCTAGCCAACCTCGCGCGTGCACTTCTGGAAACAGGCGAAATTCAGGAAGGAATCGAGCTACTACGAAGGGCCACAGAAAAACTGCCTCAAAATCCGCAGGTTCACTCCAACCTTCTTTTTCGCCTTCATCATTCGCCACAGTTTGAACGTCAAATTCTCTTTAATGAACACAAAAGATGGGCAAATGCCCACACCCCCGCAAGCTTAGCAAAAACATCACACAGCAATTCCGTCAATCCAGACCGTACACTCCGCATCGGTTACATTTCACCCGATTTTCGCAGAAATTCAGTAGCATATTTTTTTGAATCGTTGCTGGATGGACACGATCGCAAAGTGACAGAAATTTATGGATATTCAAGCGTCGATTTTGAAGATGAATTCACCCAACGCTTCAAAGAAAAATTCGACCACTATCGAAATGTTCGTTTAATAAAAGACGAAGCACTGGCAGTTTTAATCGAAGATGACAAAATAGATATCCTTGTAGACCTTGCCGGTCATACAGGCGACAATCGGCTTACAATGATGGCTTACAAACCTGCTCCCATTCAGGTTACTTACCTTGGGTATCCCGATACAACAGGAATGGAGGCCATCGATTATCGCATAACAGACGCTTTAGCTGAGCCGCCCGAGGCACAAAAATTCTATACCGAAGAGTTGGTTTTTCTACCGGATGGATTTCTCTGTTACAGACCCCCAGATTTTGCCCCCACAATCGCTCGGCCACCGGCTGAAGAAAAAAATTATATTACCTTCGGGTCATTCAACAATAACTGCAAAATTAATCCATCCATCGTAAAACTTTGGTCGGAGATACTAAAAGCCGTCAAAAACAGCCGTTTTCTGCTCAAGCTTAAAGGTGGTGACGAGCCACAAATAAGGGAACGTTATTTGGGTTATTTTGAACGATGTGGAATCGGGTTGGAGAGACTGAGCATATGCGGCTGGAAAAATCCCATCGAGCACCTTCAACTTTACAATCAAGTTGACATAGCTCTCGATACCTTTCCATACAATGGTACTACAACCACCTGCGAGGCCCTGTGGATGGGAGTGCCTGTAATATCTCTTAAAGGGGACACCCACCATGCCTGCAGAGTCGGTCTGAGCATACTTACTCGTGTCGGCTTAGAGTTCTTTGTGGCCTCCAAGGGCAGCGAATATGTCACCAAGACAATCGCACTTGCAGAAAATAGAAAATCTCTAGCCCAAATTCGCTCTTCAATGCGAGCAAGGATTGCTGCGTCGGGATTATGTCACGCAAAGGCCTTTGCCCGGCAGGTCGAAGAAGCCTATCGAAAAATGTGGCATCGCTTGTGTAAAATCCACTAAAGTAATATCCACACTCACCAACTAAGGCCAACTTGCAGTAATAATACAGCCGAAATACTTTATATCGGACTATAGGAATGTCATAAATATATTTGAGAAATAACTTGACATTCGCATGAAAATGGCTATAAATATCCACTGATATAAATGTGTTTTTTAGGACACAGGGCGGTTAAAAATAAGCAAAAACTTTAGTCATCCAATGAACGGAGGACCATTATGATGTCTTTCAAAATAAAAATGGTTGGAATTCTGTTATTAATGGTAACATTGATTACGCTAACTGGATGCTCTTCCTATAATCCAGCAGACATAAAAGCCTTTTCAAAACCACATACGACGGCTGTTACTGCGGAAAACTATGTCTTGCAACCCCCGGACGAAGTCGAAATACATTGTTCCAGAGTCCCCGAACTACATTTGCAGCGTCAAAGAATCCGACCTGACGGCAAGATAAGCTTCGAAAACTTAGGTGATATAGAAGCCGCAGGTAAGACTATTGGTGAAGTTGCGACAAACCTGCGAGCGAAGGTTTTGCAATTCTATACATTAGTCGGTGATGACCCAATAGACGTCCGTGTAGTCGCATACAAAAGCAAAGTGTATTACGTCTTAGGGCAGGTTTATATACCCGGTCCCAAAGCTTACACCGGTCGCGATTCGGTCTTGCGGGCCCTCTCTGAGGCACAGCTCAATCCAATGGCCAATCACAAAAACGTCTGGGTAATAAGACCATCAATCGACGTAAATACTCCACCAAAGATTTTTAAGGTCAACTTTCGCAAAATGGCAGCCAAGGGCAACACAAGCAAAGATGTTCTGCTACAAGAGGGTGATATAATATACGTACGCCCAACTTTCCTGGCTAGCATAGCACTGAAAATAGAAGAAGTTGTACGACCAATTGCGCGTTCCTTTTCAACCGTCAGCATTGTACAACGAGCAGAAACAGGAGGCCAAGGATACTAAACAGTTCGGATGCCGCGATATATAAGCTGAGAAAAGAGAAAAAGCAAAAAGATACAGGAAATATACATGGCCCAAAAAAGGATTTTGCGGTCGCTCCATCTTGCCAGCACTGCATGGTTCATCGTTTGTGTTTGCTACATAATGGTGTTAGCCCTGCGGCAGGCAGGTTTTAAATGGTGGGTCATATTCTCCCTCTCCGGACACTCGGCATTAGTCATTTTCCTGCTGGTCAGTCTGTATTTGTTTGCCTTTTTAAGAGGCGTGGGCAAAAGCCAAAAAGTAGAAATTGAGCATCCACTGACCAGCACCTACTACTATAAGACCTTCTATGTCATCACTCCCTTCATAGGCGGCGTCGCAGGATGCCTGGGAATGATAGGCGTTAGTACAATCGGTCAATTTCTGCCGGGAATTGTGCTGGGCACTTTAGGTACAACCTTTTTGGTGTGGGTGATTGTCGACCCGTTGACGGGAACGTTGGAAACGCTGCTTCCTGCAAGCCGAAAACACCGCTCTGAACGTCATGCCGAGGCTAAAGCCCTGCGAGAAGAAAAGCAGAAAAATCGTGAGCGCTTACTAAAAGAGGTCTTGGCACAAGAAGAAACGCATTGGAACAACTGGCAAAAAGTCTTAAAGCCATACGCCGAAAAACTCGCAGGATTGCTGACAAACGACATGACCAACTTTCAAAAGGCGGAAAGCGAATCAATAAATATAGGTGTTAAAGCGTGGCAAATTGGGGGATTAGGCTGTATGCGACAGCTCCACAATATGGCATTGACGATGTGCAAACAGAAACACCAAGATGAATCTATCACCGATTATATCGGTGCCTGGTGGAATGGAATTGGGACCTGGCGAAACCCAAGTGTCGTTGGTAGTACAAAAACATTATAACAATTCAACATTACTCCCTCTAGGAGACCGGTTTAAACCCGCACAACAGGACTCTTGCAGGTTTAATTGTACCCTCGCCTCATTAACTTTGTTCCAAAAGTCTAATGCTCTGCGCCGTGAGGGCAGAGATGATATTAAGAAGTCCATTGCACACAAAAAGACCGTATACTACTATTAGTCTTCAATACACATATAGTGTCTTCGCTGCAGAGAAAACCTGTCGTTTGTGACACAGCATTCAGTCTTACAGCAATCTTCGTCTTCGCAGGCAACCGACCAGAGTTACGCCGATGCCACCCAGCAGGACAGCACCAGGAGCAGGAATAGGCATAGGAATACGAACCAGCAGGTCCTGAGCGCATATAGTCTTATGCACACAAAAGCAATAAAAATCAAAACTAAGATTCATTACTCTGATGTTACCGATACTGCCGGTTGCATACCAGTCGCTCAGCTCAGCAAGGTCAAAAAAGTCATCTGCTAAAGTGCCCTCTGCTGGCTTGCTAACCTCATCTTCAATATACCAGATTGCGTACTGAAGAGCTGCAGCTGAGTTTAAACGACCATCGCCGGTATCAGCAAAGTCATAACCAGTAAGAGTTCCATCAAGGAATTTGTTATAGAGCCAGGCAGTTCTCGGGTCAAGTGGGTCGGGGCTAGGGCCACCGGAACCACCATTTACTGCCTCATCATTAACATACACATCATAGGGCTTATCAAACCGGACATATTCGTCAGTCTCTAAACAAAATGTTTGAAACGTCGGCGAACCGAAGGGATGTCCCGGGATACCATCAGATTGGACCTCCACTGTGAACTCACCGCCCCGACCTGCCTGGTAAGGTCTGTCATGGACTTCGATTGTGGGGTTGGCCATCGCTGGTGTAAGAATTGCAAAAGTTATTCCAAACAATAATATCATTTTAATTTTAATTATCTTACTCATAACATTTACCTTCCACCATGTGTCCCAGGAAGGATACCTGAGACAATATTCAAAATTTTAAGCGGAGTGACAATCCATTTGCCCATCAGATTCGCGCACGAAGGATAAATCCACTTGACAACAAATCTGCTGCCTTGGCTAACCCGGCTATAGAGAAGACATTCTCGGCTGCTCTTCGCAGAAACTTTCCGGAGCAGGCCGCCGAGACGAGTCATCCATAACTCAGAACGTCTCTGTATGCCGGAGCATATCTGAGAAGCCACAGCCCGCAGCGAAGCAACAAACGTCAAACAAATTTTTAAAATCATCAATCCACGCAACATCATACCTTCTCCCTTTTACCCCGAAAATCGAACAGAACAGTCCTTAACCCTTGCACCTGCCCGCATCTTCCGGGGTAAGTACTACCAGCACCCTCCTTCTATTTATACTACTCTATAATACTCACATCCAAAGAGCTCTTTAGGGAGTAGGAAGGAGCCATTACGGCTGCGCTACCTTCCTACTTACCCTATCAAGCTTAAGTCATGCATAACATAAACCTATAGTGTTCTTCTTCTTCTCAGCCAGCCGACCAGGCCTACACCGATACTTCCCAGAAGAATAGCACCGGGAGCAGGAACCATTATAAGCAAATCC
>CAZUTR010000067.1:0-9962 GCA_964623545.1 uncultured Pirellulales bacterium
GACTGGACATTTTATCCGACTGGCAGAGTAAACATCAAATTCGATGCGGTAGTTGCCGACGACTGGGATGGTATTGTTTCGCAGGGACCCGGCGGTGGCGGCAAAGGTATTAACGCCAGCGGCACTACGGTAACGGCAACGAACGGAACGAGTTTTCTTATTCCGTGGGTGACGCATGGCGATTCGATTGAAAGCTCAGCCGGCGGATGGGGACCTGTACTAATTATCGATCGCATCGACGAAAACACATTGCAGCTGGACTCTTCAGTCGGCTCGGGAACGAACCTCGATTTTACAATTCGACGACCTTATGTCACAGAGGAGACCATTTCCATCCACGCCGACGGCGACCCGGGTGCCGAACCACACACAAGCTATTGGCAGGGAGGAAGTGACGGTGACCCGCTTTATGATAATGGTGGTTACGGTGATAAGTTCAGGAATTCTTCGCCGCCTGTTGCGAACGATTATTGCTATGCTCACTGGACACGGTCGCCGCGAGAGTACGGCGGTCTGCTGACGTTTAACGAGGTTTATACCAACGCTAATTTTGCGGTTTTTAACGACGAGAGCTGGGGTGACATTTCGTATACACAGGTGGGGCGATATGAAGAGTGGGTGTACGAGGAGCATCATCGTCATTTTATGGCGCATCTCGGGACTGAAAACGGCCTGGTCCTGCCCCGCATCAAGAGTGTCGCCGACGCATTGCCTCACGCCGATGATTACAAAAACCCTTATGCCGAGGCCCGAACAGGGACATTGCAGACCGGCGTCGGAATATCCGCTTACGGTTATCACGTCCCAACCGGTGCTTACCATATCGCAGCCGATATGAACAATACCGCTGCCATTGCATTCGATACGCAGCGCGGCGGCTCTGTTCCTTCAGCGCTTGCTTATCATCAGCCGGCCGTCCTCGTCTCGGATTTCAACGTCCCCGACAACCGTTTGTCCGTGGAATTGTCCCAGGACAACGGCGCAACGTTCGAAAAACTACCGTCATCATGGTATAATGTAACTTCCAGAGCCGAGTCGTCCGAACTGGGCGCGCCCGACCGGCGACTGTTGCAATTGCTCTGCCCGATTCCTGCCACAGCCACCGGCGCAAACGCATGGGTCCTTCGCTTCAGTCGAAAATTGTATATCGATGGTGACATTAACAGCAACGGGGAAATAAATCTGATAGATTTTGCAAAGTTTGCGGAACAATGGCTTGAAACTGACTGTGGCCTTTGCGGCGGTGCCGATTTTACTGGTGAAGAAAACGTCGATGCCAACGACCTGAACATAATGACCCAAAACTGGCTCGCCGATTAACCGCCCCTCTGTCCCCGCGACCTTGCTCCTTAGGGGGAAGCCAATAGGCCGACGCGGCAATCTCAACCATAATAATCATTAGTACCAGACTGTCTCTAAAAGCCAATCCTCCGCGAATATGGCATAGTCTAGCATATCGATAAAATCATCCCTGTTGAAATCGGCAGGACATTTGCTCTCGGCATTCAGCCAATTCTCCAGGAAGTATTTCATATCCACAAAATCGACTGTCCCGTCGTTTGTAATATCTGCAAGAAGTGCCCAGCCGTAAGGCGGGATAGACGCCTCTGCTGTTCCGCCGAAGGCACCCATATTTATCCGCTGGTTCATTCCCCACTCATTACTCGGGTCATCCGGGACCGACAGCGGTTCTTCACCTATTGGTGAGCCGGGATTGCCGGCATCGATGCACCTGCTGGTCACCTCGTCCCACGTCCATAACTTTCGCTGCGTGTCCCATCGCCACCCTTCTGATTTTAAATGATAATCGCCATCAATCCAGAAATCATCGTTCATATCATCCGGCGTACCATTTGCATCCCAATAACCGGCATCAACAAAGCATGGGTCTATATCGATATTACCCGTGCCCCATTCGATTGAATCGCAAGGGTCGTAACACTCAGCTTTGCCACCCTGGACGTCGCTGTAGGTAACAGTTGTTGAAATAGTATTGCCGTTGTATATTTGTGGTCCAGTTGGTGCAGTATTACCCCACAAAATGCAGTTGGTTAACGTATGGCTACTCTGGCCGTAGTAGTCGTAGTTATGCATCCCGCCACCGTTCCATCTTGACGAGTTTCCGCTGAATGTGCAGTTAGTCACCGTAAGCCTACTATTATAGTTGTCCATCCCGCCGCCTTCGTAGTACGCCAAATTTCCACTGAATGTGCAACTGGTCACCGTCGGGTTGCTCCTGTCGTTGTACATCCCGCCGCAAGCCAGAGCCGAATTTCCACTGAATATGCAGTTGGTCACTGTCGGGCTGCTATATTTGCAGTAGATTCCAGCACCCTCCACGATATACCCATTTGTGACAGTAAAACCATCTATTAATGGAATTTGCATCTTCGCCGTTGTGGAAATAGAAACCTCTGCCCAATTGTTGACAATCAATAATGCAATTTTCCGGCCCGTTTTCGCTGCGTACGGTAATAGCTTTGCCATGAAAACTGATATCGCGGTTGCCTTCACCTGTGTAGGTCCCAGTGGCAATAACTACTTCATCGCCGTCGTTGCAGTCATCTATCGCTGACTGGATGGTCGGGTACTCGGCTGGAACAAGCCGTGTTGCTGCGATTATTGGGCCGCTCGTAGCTAAGAACAATACGAAACTTAAGACAACTGACTGTCTCATTTTCCCCTCCGTAAAAAGATTATAGAGAACACATCAACAACAGAGAAACTGTCCTATCCAGAATCATTGGCGTGATTTCTCCTATCTGCACGCTTGAAACCAAATTTATTATTAATACTTCATTATACCGGAATAGACTGAAGCTTTCAAGAAATTTATCCCTGACAGGCCTTCTATAGGGATTTATCGCGGGATTTGCACCTTTTTGGTACTCTACTAAACACTGCACGCTGTAAACTAAACGCTGTACGCTTAGCTATCCACCGTTTACAACTCACGAGTCACTGCCCTTGGCAATTTTTCAGTATGAACGCAGGCGTTGAAAAGCGAGGGCAACATAGTCGAGAAAATTAACTTCTCCGCTTTTATCTACATCAGTACCTTCACAATCGGAAAAGATGCCACAGCCGGAATGCAGCCAATACAACGTGAAGATTCTCACGTCGTTTAAGTCGATACGGCAATCACCGTCCAGGTCGGCTGAGGGACATATCTGTTTGAACACATAAGCCGAGCCGGATAGGGCTCCATTGTCATCATCCGCATAGGCGCCCACGATTGTCCAATCCTCGTTGATGGAAACAGACGTGCCGAAGTAATCGTTTACCGTTCCATCCGAGGCGACAAGTTTGTTGTGCTGTGACCAGGTTGCCCCTTCTCTTTTGAAGATATAAGCTGAGCCGGATTCAGGACCCATATCATCGTCTGAAGGGGAACCGACTGCAATGTAGTCACCACAAATAGTGACAGAAGAGCCGAACCAATCACCTGCAGCCGGGTCTGCGGGTATCAGCTTGGCCTGCTCTGCCCAGCTGTCGATTCCATAGTTGAATACATATGCTGAGCCGGTCTGGCCGCCGCAGTCGTCATTGCCAACAGCTCCAACAACGGCGTAGTCTTCGCAAATCGAAACAGAGTATCCGAACCAGTCGGCAGTTGAAGCGTCTGAGGCTTTGAGATGAGCTGTTGGTCTCCAGGTTTCATTTATTCGCTCGAATATACAGGCAGAGCCGCAATCTGTTAGAGCTCCGAGGTCGCTGAGAACCGCACCTACTATCGCTTTGTTACCGCATATCGAGACGGATACACCGAAAAAGTCACCATGTGCAGGATTCGGTGCGAATAGTTTTGTTGTCTCAGTCATGTCCGTCCAGTCGGCAGCGGGCTTTTCAAAGATGTAAGCTGAGCCGGCGTCGATGCCCACTGCATCATCAAAGTACGCTCCAACGATAGCGTAATCGCCGCATATATCGACGGATATGCCGAACTCGTTGCCTTCAGACCCGTCCGATGCGGTCAGCTTGGCCTGCTGTACCCAGTCGTCATCAACTCGCTTGAATATATAAGCGGAGCCCCGGCGAGTAGCGTCACCAACAGCGCTTATTATGGCATATTCACCGCTTATAGAAACTGCATATCCAAACATATCATTAGCACTGCCGTCCGATGCCGTTACCTTGCACTGCTGAGTCCAGGCGCCGCCGTTGCGTTTGTAAAAATATGCTGAGCCGGACTGAGGTCCGTTGTCGTCATCGTAGCGGGCGCCTACGAGACAGTAGTCACTATTGCTTGAGACGGACCAGGCAAAGCAGTCAAATTGCTCGCCATCCGAGGCGGTAGGCTTGACCTGCTGAGGCCAGTATGCTCCAAGCGGATTCGCTAAAAACAAAAAGACAGTGACAATTAAAGTGACAATAGACAGAAAATGAGTTTGAGTTTTTCTCTGCATAGTAATTCCTCCGATGAACACCCCCAATAGTTTTTCTGACGTGTACTCAATGTCACGCCCTCCGGGTGGTACCCGACGACAAGATTAAGGTACCATCATGTTATAAAGGTGTTAGAATGATTTTAGACAGTTACATATTACTGTCAAAAAAAAACTTGTTGATTGATTTGAATTGTAAATAAGATTATAGGACTTTATCTTTATATTACAATTTGTTGTGTTTCGTTGATGGTCTGAACCACTATAAGTCGTATGAAAAAATTAGCAGTATATTGAGAGGATATATTATAGGACATGAAATTTTTTAAAAAAATTTATATTCCGGCGGTGAAAATCAGCACGTAGCCCATATATCCTGTGTATGCGCAGAGTAAAATAATGCCATCGATTCGAGAGATACGTTTACCAATCAGAGCAAGGCAGGCAAAGCCGGCGCTGACGATAACCAGAATCCAGTAATCAACACCTGCGAGTCTCGGGCCGATTCCAAATGGTCGAATGGTCCCCGAGGCGCCAAGTACAAGAAGTGAATTAAAGATATTGGAGCCAACAAGGTTTCCGATTGAAAGGTCGTGCTCTGCTCTGTATGAGGCGACGACACAGGTTGCGAGTTCCGGCAAAGAAGTTCCAAAGGCAATTATTGTCAGGCCGATGACTGCTTTGCTCAGGCCGATTCGCTCACCAATAAATACCGCTCCCCTAATAGTAATGTCCGCGCCCAAGGCCAGGCCCACTAAACCAATGACAACAAACAATATACACTTTTTCGTATTGATGATTGCTGTGGAGTTCTGGTTCTCTTGCGCCTTTTTGTTATTTAGTTTTTCTCTTCGAGATTCAAAAGCAGTTAATATTATCAGAGTTGAAAAGACAGTTAAGAGTATGATGCCTTCAAGCCGCGAGAGGTGAAGATTGTGCATTAAAGGCCATAACAGCAGAGCGACCAGCAGCATAACCGGTATTTCTCGGCGAAGGACTTTTAGTCGAATTTGGATTGGCCGAATAAGGGCGCACAGCCCGCCTATAAGGGCCAGGTTTGTGATGTTCGAGCCGTAAACGTCTCCGACGGCTATGTCGCCTATTCCTTTTAGGGCAGCGGCGATGCTGGCGGCGGCTTCAGGCGCAGAAGTACCCATGGCGACGATTGTCAGGCCAATCACAAGAGGACTTATGCCGAGCTTCTTGGCCAGGGCGACGGCGCCATCTACCAAAACATCGGCGGCCTTCCAGAGAATCAGCAGCCCCCCTGCCAATAATACAATCGCCCAGAATAAGTTCATTACAAACAGCAGTTCCAATTTATATTGTTAGTTTTCTACAATTCAGAATTAGTTTTCATTAGTATGCCGATATTCGGCGGTTGTGTCAAAAGAAAACAGAGGGCAGAATATCCTGTTTCGCCTTGAGGGTTTTCCTCTTCGCTAATGCTACGACGGACAAGACGCAGGGAGGCAGAAGACAGAAGATAAAGGATGGACGAGGGGCAACGGAAGACATTGGTCCCCTTCCGCGACCGGCAGGGCTAAACGATTTACAAAATGCACCACAACTGGTTCGACCGGGCTCGCCACATGGTTGACATTAAGATAGAGCAAACATACAATTGGTGTATTATTACAAAGATATACTATTGTTTATGGGAATTCTCAGTTTATTCTATAAATCAGAACACCTGTTATGAGTGACTCAAATTCCATACCTATTCAAACATCCGGCTTAACGAAATATTACGGCAGCTCATTAGGGATTTCAGGCCTCAATCTCGAGGTAAAGCAGGGGGAAATTTTCGGATTTTTAGGGCCTAACGGGGCTGGGAAAACAACGACAATTCGAATCCTTCTTGATTTTATACGGCCGAGCTCGGGTAATGCGAGAGTGTTCGGGCTGGACTCGAACAGAAATTCGCCGAAAATAAAATCACGGATAGGCTACCTGCCCGGTGAATACGGTATGTATGAAAAAATGACAGGATTCGAATATCTGCGGTTTTTAGGGTCACTTCGAGGTTATGAAAAGCCGCCGCTGAGGGACAGTGTGATTGAGCTTCTGGGGCTGGATATATCAAAGCGGATAAAATCTTACTCTCACGGTACGAAACAAAAGCTCGCGGTTGTGCAGGCGTTTATGCACGACCCGGAACTGCTTATTCTTGACGAACCAACAACCGGTCTCGACCCGCTGATACAACAAAGCTTTTATGAATTAATGCTGGAAATGAAAAAACGCGGTAAAACCATCTTTTTTTCATCCCATGTTTTGTCGGAGGTGGAAAAGGTTTGTGACCGTGCGGCGATATTAAAGGAGGGTAAGCTGATTGCGGTTCACGAAATGGCAGACATAAAAAATATCCGGCTGAAATCCATCGAGATTATTTTTAAGCAGGAGGTAGATAGGGCAATTTTCAAGCTGAACGGCGTGCGCAGGGTCGAGCAAAACGCCAACACAATCCGATTGTGGGTCGATTCGAATATAAACGGTATTCTGCGAAGAATATCTGAACATCCGGTGGAAAACATGTCCTTCCGTGACGCCAGCCTCGAGGATATTTTCATGGAGTATTACTCAGAATGAAAATTTATCTACGACATTTGAAAAGTGAGCGTATTACCTCGCTTCTGTTTGCGATATTCCTGCTCGGTTTCGGTTATCTTATCGTAGTGTTGTATCCGGAGATTGCCGAGATTCAGGTAATCAAGAATTATTTCGAAGCGATGCCGGAGTTTCTGAAGGCATTTTTAGGTGAGGAGATTATTGATTTCACAACATTTAAAGGATTTATGACGGTCGAATATTTTAATACTACGTGGCTTTTCGTCGTGGGGATTTTTTCCTGCCTGATGGCAGGGTTACTGGTAACCGAAGAAACAGAAAAGAAGACACTCGAGATTCTTTTTTCCACCCCTGTAACCCGGACGGGATATATTATAAGTAAGTTTGCGGCATTTTTAACACTGCTCGTATTTCTGTCAATAGCGTCTTTTATTGGTATATATCTGGGGATGTGGGAGATTGGAGAACAAATCGACAAAAGCCTAATATTTTATGTCTTTTTCAGCGGGACGATATGCATGGCAACAATAGGCAGTATCGGGCTTTTGTTCTCGTGCATATTTAACGAACAGCGACTCGCAATCAGTCTGACAATAATAGTGTTCTTTTCGCTGTATCTCTTCAACTTATTCGCGACCTTTTTAGAGCAGTACCCAAAGCTTAAGTATTTTACGCTCTTCTATTACTATGACGCGAGCAAGATATTTAAGCGAGAAGCAATATGCTGGCCTGATATCGGGATACTGGTCGGTGTATTTACAGTTATGTTCATGTTATCAATATTCTTCTTCCGGAGGAAAGAGATATATTTATGAGTTTAGTTAGATCCACAGGGTAAGCCGTCGAGGAGTCTTGGGGACTAACAAATCTCCTAATACATCCCAATAATAAGGGAAAAGTGAGGGGCTAAGTATTAAACGGAGGCGTTGCGTCATAACTTTTTAAGCATACCCAACCGTGCCAGCACCACGGGACTCAGAGTACTCCGTTATAAAGCACATTATTTATGGGACTTGGTGGAGGATATATCTGTGCGATATATGGATGTGGGGTTGAAATCGCAAGACAGTACTAAACAGAGGTGGATTTCTGGCCGAATAAATGAACGACACTTGTCTTTAAAATGTGATTATGGGGGAAATAGAACTATGGCGAAGGGTAAAAACGTACTGACGACTGGCGATGTGGCCAAGATTTGCAATGTTGCTCCTCGAACAGTCTCAAAATGGTTTGACAGCGGACAGCTAAAAGGTTATCGCATACCGGGCAGTAAGGACCGGCGGATACCTGTTAGCGAGCTCGCCCGCTTTATGAAGATTCACAATATGCCGATGGCATCTCTTGCGGCGGGCAAAGTCCGGGTACTGATAGTTGACAGTGACAAAGGAACGGCCTCGGCACTGGCTGATAGTCTGCGAACCAAAGGTGATTACGATGTGCAAATCGTAAAGAGCAGCTTTGAAAGCGGAGTAGTAGCGCATAAGTTTGCTCCACATGCTCTGCTGATAAGCCTCATGGCTAATGGTATAGACGCGACGGAGATTTGCAAAACCATCCGCTCGAGTGAAGAATTACAGACGATTAAGATTATAGCCCTTGCGAACCGGCTGAATGATTCGGAGTCAGCCGCCCTGCTGCATAAGGGTTTTGACGGATATGTCTCCAACTCTGATGCCGGCGAGGTCATCAAGAAGATTGAAGAAGCAACTGCGATTGTTTATTAGATTTTACTGAGTTAATGAAAAAAGGCCAGTCATTTTGGACTGGTCTTTTTTTTTGTCTTTGTATATCGTAGTCCGGCAGATTCCCAGAAGAGACTAAAATCTTATTCGACAGAGCGGAATGACATGTTGCCGACAAGTTGTTAACAAGTAGCCGTCATCTGACGGCTTGGCCAATCCTGAAACAAATTATTGTTGGAAATTGGATTGCTTCTTTGCAACTTGCAATTAGATGTCTATTAAGCCGATGGGTCATGTTCCACTGGCTCTGCCCGGCAGTATCTACATGGTTCTGCAGAGTGCTTCTTTTGGTTCTTCGAGCAGAGTAAACCCATTAAGAATTAACGTTGTCCTTTATTTCCAAAAGGTCCTTCATAACGTTAACCATTTTGCCGGACCAGTCCTTCAGACCAAAGGCGTCATGCAATTGTTTGTAGAGAGTGTAAAGATTATTATAGGCCTTATGGTTTTCCGGAATTGGTTTGAAGGTGGTGTCCTTTATTCCGCACATTGCCGCCTGGGCCGCCGCAAAATTGTCAAAAGCGCCTGCGACTACGGCTGCAGCGATGGCTGAACCCAAAGCGCAGCTTTGTGCCGAGCGTGAAATCTTCATTTCCCTGCCCGTAACATCAGCGTAAATCTGCATAAGCAGTGGATTCTTTTCGGCAATACCGCCACAGTTTATCACTTCTGAAACTTTAACTCCATATTCTTCAAATCTGTTAATGATTGTAAGGGCCCCAAAGGCAGTTGCTTCTATTAAAGCGCGGTAAATCTCCTCCGGCCTGCTGTGGAGCGTCTGGCCCAGCAGCAGACCTGTCAACCGCTGGTCAACCAGTACTGTTCTGTTACCGTTGTTCCAGTCAAGTGCGAGCAGACCGGACTGACCGGGTTTTAATTTTGCCGCCTTTTCGCTAAGCGCATCGTGAGAGCCAACATCTTTGCCACCCGGTTGAATGTAATTAACGAACCAATTGAAAATGTCGCCGACAGCTGATTGGCCCGCCTCGAGTCCGAAATGACCCGGCAGGATGGAGCCATCCACTATACCGCAGATACCGGGCACATCAGGCAGCTTCGTATCATTAGGAGCAACTACCATATCGCACGTGCTGGTACCGATGATTTTTACAAGAGTACCTTCTTTTATCCCCGAACCAACAGCACCCAGGTGAGCGTCAAAAGCGCCCATTGCTACTGGAATGCCTGTCGGCAGGGCCAGTTTCTTTGCCCATTGCTCAGTAAGATTTCCAGCTGCGACATCCACAGCGTAAGTTTTGTCACT
>CAZUTR010000068.1:0-9935 GCA_964623545.1 uncultured Pirellulales bacterium
CTGATATCATTGTTGCAAATCATGCGCTGATGTTCAGCGACCTTGTACTGAAAGAGCAGGGAGCATCGGTGCTGCCGGAGTATCGCTATGTTATTATTGATGAGGCGCATAATATTGAGCATGTGGCAGAGGAGCATTTAGGAATAAATATCAGCGAGGGCAGGGTCAGTTTTTTGCTCAATGGTCTTTATAATCCGCGAACACACAGAGGGCTTTTGGCTTTCAGCGTCGCGGATAAGGCTATTGATATTGTCGGGCGGATGGCCAGGGATGCGAAGGGATTTTTTAAGCGAGTTCTTGACTGGTATTCAGGAGCGAAGGATGAAACGAACGGCAGGTGTTATAAAAATTTCGTTGATGACACGATGTCGGGGCATTTGAAGGATTTGCGATTAGAACTGGGCAAATTGGCGAAGAAAAGCAGCGATGTTGATGAGAAGTTTGAGTTTTTACGATTTGCCAACAGGTGTGGAGAACTGGAGCGGGAATTGGGTGACTTTCTGGTGCAGAGCAGGGAAGATTATGTCTATTGGGTTGAGGTGTCTGAAGGTAAGAAAGGCAAGGTTAGTTTGCAAAGCGCTGCGGTAAACGTCGGGCCTGATGTGAAGAGGTGTTTGTTTGACAGGTATGATTCCGTGATATTGACCAGCGCTACGTTGAGTGCTGGAGATTCTAAAGAAGAGGAAGGATTTGATTTTTTTGCGAGCAGAATCGGCTTGGAGGATTTCGATTCCGCCCTGCTTGGTTCGCCTTTCGATTATGAAAGGCAAGTTACGATTTATATAGAAAAAGACCTGCCGAATCCGAATGAAAGTAGTTTTATTGAGAAGGCATCGGAGACAGCCAAGAAATATATACTGCAGACAAAGGGCAGAGCGTTTGTGCTTTTTACAAGCTATGAGATGCTTGGCAGTGTCGCAGAACGTCTTAGCAGCTGGTTGGAGGACAATGGCATAGAGCTCTTGCAGCAGGGTGCGGGCACTGACAGGAGTGTGCTGCTTGGGCGGTTCAGGGGTCACGGCAGTAGTGTACTATTCGGGACGGACAGTTTCTGGCAGGGTGTTGATGTTGCGGGTGAGGCGCTTTCGAATGTGATTATAGTTCGGCTGCCTTTCGCTGTACCCGACAGGCCGTTGCTTGCCGGACGATTGGAGCGAATAAAAGAGGAAGGGGGCAATCCGTTTAATGATTATCAGCTTCCCTCGGCGATTATCAAGTTCAAGCAGGGTTTTGGCAGGTTGATTCGCAGCAAAAGTGACACGGGCATAGTTGTCATTCTTGATTCGCGCATAGTGCAAAAGCGTTACGGCCAAAGGTTCCTCTCGGCTATACCGAAGTGCAAAATCGAGATAGTTTCCGCCAAGCAATAGCTTATCTTATGGGGGCGGGACTTTTGCAGTTTTAAGTGAAAGTTGGTTCGAAAGTGGAGCGAAAAGCGGCGCTAAAACGACGCACTTAACTCGCCTCAGTTAAAGCAGATACAACACTAAGCGGCGCAAAGACGACGCACGAGCGACGCAGCAGCGACACAGTAGTGACATACAGACAATAATGTAAAGAATGATAATAATAAAAAGAATGGGAATAAATTAGCCGCCCTTTCTTTTCTTTTTTTCTTTCAAAAAGTTGTATAAAACAGATTTTTTGGGAAAAGGGGAGATTTTGGGCGGAAAGTGGGTTTTTTCTTGACTTCAGGGGGCGAAGTCCTATAATGGATATATATTTGCGGCTGGAGAAGCTGCAAATATAGCAGGTCGTTCATTGGAGGAGCGGCATATCTTAATTTTCACACGGATTAGTTTACAGGAAATCGCAGCATTAAATGTTTTTTCAATAGGAGAATAGTGATGAAAAGTAAGTCAGTTGTTGTGGTTGCGGCAGCTTTGCTGCTGGTTTGTTTTGTATCAGTTGGTTCCGCAGTAGTATATTTTCAGGGTGTTGGAGATTTATCCGGCGGGAGATTTTACAGCATAGCCGAGGCGATATCGGCGGACGGCTCTGTCGTAGTAGGTGGGAGTGAATCAGCCGGAGGAAACGAGGCCTTTATATGGACAAGTAGCGGGGGAATTCAGGGCCTGGGAGACCTGCCCGGAGGGGGCTTTAATAGCTGGGCCAAAGATGTGTCAGGTGATGGTTCGATGGTCACAGGTTTCAGTGACTCGGGTTCGGACAGTTATAAACAAGAGGCGTTTCTATGGACACAATCGGGCGGGATACAGGGTCTGGGGTTTCTGCCGGGTGCCACCAACAGCATAGCTTACGGCATATCGCGCGACGGTTCGGTTATCACAGGGCGCAGCAATTTTCAGGCATATCGATATTTCACTGCATCGAGCAGTTTTGCGAGTTTGGGGATGAGTTCCAGTTATGTCGATGTCTCGCCCGATGGCAGTACGGTGCTTGGGCAAATGTCGGGCAATGAAGCGTTTATCTGGAGTGAATCCGGTGGTCTTGTTGGATTGGACTATCTTTTGGATGAGGACAGCTGGAGCGCTGCATATTCTGCTTCATTCGACGGCAGTGTTATTGTCGGGGAAAGCGGAGAGTCGATTTACAGGATGGAGGCGTTTTTGTGGACTCAGGCCGGTGGTATGATTGGCCTTGGTGACCTGCCGGGAGGGGACTATTTCAGCAGGGCCTTTGCGGTTTCGGATGATGGTTCTGTCGTTGTAGGCGAAAGTTCGACTGGATTCAATAGTGCGTTTATCTGGGACGAGCTCAATGGTATGCGGAATCTTAAAGATGTGCTGGAGGGTGATTATGGTCTGGACTTAATCGGCTGGACCTTAAGCTCAGCAATGGGTATATCCGCCGATGGCTTGACAATAGTCGGTTATGGCTCGAACCCGGATGGATACCAGGAAGGCTGGATAGCGATTGTACCTGAGCCGGTGACGGTTTTGCTGTTGGGAGTTGGTGGTTTGATGTTGAGAAGAAGAAGGCATTAAATATATTGCCTATGGCACAAGTTGACAAAGAGAAGAGTGATGAAAGGCAAATCGGTTATTATATTGTCAGTGGCTTTGATGCAGTTTTGTTTTGTGTCGGTTAGTTTTGCATTATTAGCAAGTTTTCAGGGCCTGGGCGACCTACCAGGAGACAGATTCTTAAGCGGGGCCTATGGCGTCTCGGCCGACGGCTCGGTTGTTGTGGGATACAGCTACTCTGCCTCAGGCATCGAGGCCTTTCGCTGGGAGAATGGTACAATGGTTGGCTTAAGTGACATGTCAGGAGAGGAGTCCTATAGCGTTGCATGGGGCGTTTCAGCCGATGGATCAGTCATCGTAGGACAAAGTTATTCAGTCTCGGGCTGGGAGGCCTATCGCTGGGAAAATGGTGTAATGGTCGGCTTGGGTGACCTGCCCGGAGGTGGGTTCTACAGCCGGGCAAAGGATGTCTCTGCTGACGGTTCGGTCGTCGTGGGATACAGTCACTCTACCACAAGTAAGCCAGAAGAAGCCTTCTGCTGGGAAAATGGCAAAATGGTTGGTCTAGGCGGTCTGTTCGGCGGTAACTTCCGCAGCTACGCTAATGCCGTCTCAGCCGACGGCTTGGTTATCGTGGGATGCGGCACATCGGAATGGAATTGGGAAGCCTTCCGCTGGGAAGATAGGACAATGGTCGGCTTGGGTGGTCTGCCAGGTAGTGACTTTGGCAGTTGTGCGTATGGTGTTTCGGCCGATGGCTCAGTCATCGTGGGAGGAGGCTGGCAGGGCTCGGACAATGTTGGAGAAGCGTTTCGCTGGGAGGATGGGATAATGGTCGGACTGGGTGACCTGCCAGGGGGCGACTTCCTCAGTGTGGCGTATGACGTCTCGGCTAACGGTTCGGTCGTCGTGGGTTACAGCCGAACGGGTTATAGATACGATGAGGCTTTTATTTGGGATGATGACAAAGGTATGCGGAATTTAAAAGATGTTTTGGTAAATGACTATGGCTTGGACCTGAGCGGCTGGACGCTGCGCGAGGCTCGGGGTATATCTGCCGATGGCTTGACGATTGTCGGCATTGGAAACAACCCCAGCGGCAACACCGAGGGTTGGATAGCGACGATACCAGAGCCCACCTCGTTATTTTTGTTAGGCCTAGGAGGTTTGATGTTGAGGAAGCGCAATTAGGGAGCAGAGGACAGAAGACGGAAGGCAGAGGACAGATATCATTGGGGGATGTTGGCATTTCTTTGCACTATTTCTTTATTTTGGGGGGTGAATTTTTACACTTTTTTGCGTTAAGATAGGTAAGAATTTCGGGAATTTTCGACCAAATGCGCAGGGGGGTAAGAGGTAAAAATCGGAATTTTAAAAAAATTTTTACTCCTTTCTGCAAAAGCACTTAGCGATTTCAGCACTTCGAAAAATTGCTCCTTTTTCGACCAAATGCGCAAGTTCGTCCAATTATAGAGACGTTAGTTTTTTTGAGGGCGACGGCAAAATGGGATTTGAGCTAGATATATTTGGCGATGGGCAGCTCGATGCAGATTACGTCGAGTGGCTTGTCGATGAGCGAGGGTGTGAGGTTGGCAATCACTTCTCGAAGCTGTGGGAATACTACAGCAATCCGATTGTGGGCGCTTGCGAAAGAGGAGTTTTTGACAGGAAGGTAAATGAGACCGGCAGATGCTATGTGCAGGCGCAGGAATACGGGCTGCCCGCGAGAATAACGGGAATAGTTCATTCTGCCAATACGGATGTTTTCGGAGGAAGAGCGGTCAAGGATGTGCAGCGCAAAGAGGTGGTGATTGAGAATGATATTGCGTGGCGAGTGAACGCAGCGGTGGATTTTTTGTTCGGCAAGCCGATAACCTTTGTTTCCAAATCGCCGGATAGACAAAAACGTGCAGAAATTGAGCAGATATTAAAGGCAGTGTTTTTGGCTAACGGCGCTATCGGATTTTTCCAGGATATGGCGGTGCTCGGGAGTGTGTATGGCTTTGTCGATTGTTTCGTCAGGCCTGGCGAGAAGATTTCTGAACGCATTTCCTCCTCCACCCAATTTTTCGAGGGTAAACAAGGCGTTTTATCCTTGCAAGATGTGCTTCAATTGGCACGAACAATCGGCCTGGAGTTGATAGAGGCACCGAGAGCACTGCCTGTTCTGGATGAAGATGACTATAGAAAAATCAGGTATTACATTCAGCACTTTTACCAGAAGAAAAATACGCTGAATAAGAAAAATACTTTCCTATCGAGGTTGCTTCCGATTGGCAGGCGAGGTGGCGTGAGCCGAGAGGTGGTTGCGGTGACGGAGATTACCTCAGCGGACGCGTGGCAGAGGTATGAAAATAAGGAGATGGTGGCTGAAGGTGAACTGCCGTGGGGATTTCTGCCGGTGGTGCATATTCAGAATATTGCTCAGCCTTACTACTATGAGGGGCTGAGCGATGTTGAGCCAC
This sequence comes from uncultured Pirellulales bacterium, assembly GCA_964623545.1. Lineage (GTDB taxonomy): Bacteria > Planctomycetota > Phycisphaerae > Sedimentisphaerales > Anaerobacaceae > CAZUTR01. Next base: position 5,393 of record CAZUTR010000068.1, read on the forward strand.
TGATACCTCTTCAGGATGAACTGAATACGCGGCTGAGTGACCGGGCGAGCAGGATTACGTTTCAGTCTTTCAAGATGTATTTGGGTAAGGGTATTGAGGGCTTTGAAGACAGGCCGGTCTCACCCGGCAGGATGTGGTATACGGATAATCCGGATGCGACAGTTGAAGAGTTTGGCGGCGATGTTGCGACGCCAAGCGAGGGTCTGCATATCTCCGAGATACGCGAGGCAATGGACAAGTCAAGTGGAGTGACACCTGTTGTGGCGGGTGTTATCAAGAATAAGCTTGGTCATCTTACAAGCGGAGTAGCTCTAAGGCTGACGCTTGTGGGGATGCTTTCGAAGAATGAACGTAAGAGATTTACTTACGGTGAAGGGCTTAAAGAGATAAGCCGAATGGTCCTGCGGATTCTGGATAGAGCAAACATATATGAGACCGAAGAAACGGACAGAGATATTGATGTTTATTTTCCCAGTCCTTTGCCGGAGAACACGATGGAGAAACTTCAAGAGGCCCAGATGAAAAAAGAGCTGGGTATTCCTACTGAGCAGGTGCTCAGAGAATTGGGCTATGAGGCCGAGATTCAGGAGTAGAATGTAAAATGAGTCAAGTAGACGACGAAAATATTTTGTCAGAGGCAGAAGGCCGAGCAGGTGACAGTGATAATTTGAGGCTTGTTCCCGTTGCCGAATCAATCCGCTATCGCAAGAGGGCGCAGGGTGCCGAGAAGCAGGTTGAAAGTTTAACGGAGCAATTAGCGCAGGCGAAATCTCAGGAGACTCAGTTACAAAAGGAACTGGATGATGTCCGAGTCGAACAGAAGCTGGTGCGAAAGCTGGTTTCTGCCGGGACGGTTGACCTTGAGGCGGCTGTGTTGATTGCCAAGACGAGAATAGATGGATCGGATTTGGACGGCATGATTGAGCAGTTGAAGAAAGAGAAGCGATATCTGTTTGGTAACGGTAGCGATGTAGCTTTGCCGCCTCAGAGGACTGCGGGAGCCAAAGATAGAATGACCGGCAGACATACGATTTTAGAAACAGCGGCGAAGAGAGCTGCAACGACAGGTAACAGAACAGATTTGCACGAGTATCTAAGACTGCGAAGGAACTTTTTGTAGGGAATAGCAGGTATTAGAAATATAGATTCCCACTTTCTTAGAATTACAAGAGTAAATGGAATAAATACAGAGGAGAATTAACAAATGGCTTTTACAGGAAAAGCGACTTATTCAGCGGGCACGACTTTGCCGGAACTGGCTGAGGACGTGTCGGATTTAATCGGAATAGTTTCACCTTATGAGACACCGTTGCTGGATGCCCTGGGTGACCCGCTCAGAGAGGCGACGAGTACTCACCATGAATGGCTTGAGGATGAGCTTCTACCGAATAAGGATGCGATCAATGACAATACATTTACCGACCCGGACGTCGATACTGAGTTTGATGTCGACAACGGCAGCAGATTTCGGGTGGGCGATCAAATTCAGGTGGAAGGGTCAGAGGAATTGATGCTTGTTACTGGAATCAGCGACGATACTCTGACAGTGGTTCGAGGTTACGCCGGTACTACGGCGGAAGACCTTGCCGACAATCAGGTGATTAATATTCTTGGTAATGCGGCTGTTGAGGGAGCAGACAAACCCGGCGCGAGATTTACGAATCGCAGCAGGTGCAGCAACTACACCCAGATATTTACCGCTACGGTTGAGGTCAGCGGGACAGATATGGCTGCGAGCCAGTTGGGTCTTGCCGACGAGTTGGATTATCAAAAGCAGGAACGTCTGCGGGAGTTGATTCGGGATTTGGAGAATACCACTATCAACGGTGGTCAGCCGACAAGTAATCCCCAGGGCAGCGGTTCAGTGAGACGTTCGATGAAGGGAATTGTCCAGCATGTGTCAACGAACGTCTTTCATACAGGTGATAGTGGTTTTCCAAGTGGTACTGACCTTGATGAGACAAAAATCAATTATGTTCTGAGACAGATTTGGGAGAACAGTAACGGTAATGTTGACCTGATAGTTGTCGGTGGATATCAAAAACGAAAGATAAACATCTTCACTGCCGACAGTCGCAGTTATGCAGCCGGCGATACGACTTTCACAAACATGATTAATATCTATGAAAGCGACTTTGGGGTTTGCAGGATTGCTACCTCGCGGTGGATTCCACAGGATACCGTGCTGCTGCTGGATTCATCGAGAGTAAATGTGCTGCCGTTGGCTGGGCGAAGTTTCCATTTCAAACCGTTGGCAAGCGGCGGTGACTACGAGTGTGGCGAGCTGATTGGTGAGTATACGCTCGAGCTTAAGAACGAAGCGGCACATGGGCTTATTCGGGATTTGGCTACGAGCTAATACTTTGGGCTGAACAGGCCGCTACATTAAGCTGCCTGAAAGGGTGCCCAAAAAAACAGGATGTGTTGATTGGGCACCCTAAGCCCGTTGTTACAAAAGAGAAGGATATTTGATAATGGTTATTTTTTCAAACGATGTTGATATTCTGAAGTATGAGCCGATATTGTTTGGCGAATTGCATCTGCCTTGGCAGGTGTTGGCTGAGGGGACAGGAGGAACGCTAAGCGGGACGAGTTTTACAGCGGCCGGAGCCGACTTTGTAAGTGCGCAGGTTTCAGCAGGTGGCGTTGTGTATCTTCAGTCTGCTGATAGTGTTCTGGACGGTGCATACGAGATAGTTTCAGTTGATTCGACAACTGAACTGATGGTTTCAGTTATCAGGGCAGATTCTAGTACTGAACCGATAGCTCCGCCGGCTGCCGGCGATGTATCTTACCGAGTGAGCACGTTTGGACCACAGGCGGGCGAGATTGGTTTTCAATTGACTGAATACTTTGGGATTCAGCCGGGCAATCCTGCGAGTGACTATACCGCTGAGGATGTGCTGGATACAACGGCATTGAAGCTGGCATCGGTCTTTGGAGTCATATCGAGCGTCTATGCGATGCTATCAAGCAGGGCTAAGGACGAGAATCTCTGGAAGAAGAGTTTGTACTATCAGAGACTTTTTGAGAAGGCACGGCAGCGGTGTAGGTTGAGCCTCGATGTTGATTCTGACGGCGTAGCTGATGTAATCAAAGAGGGAGGCTCTCTGAAACTCACACGTGAGTAGTTGTAGAATCGCGATGTGTTGGATATCGTTGCTGAACAAGGGAAGTATAGATGAGTTTTACTTTAGATGGACAAAAGATATTTGGCGAGTCTGGTGAGAGCAACTTGGGCATTGAGCTGGGCAGTATAAGTCGGGATTCGATAGAGAAGGCTGTGACCGGACTTGATGGTGTGCTCAGCATCGACCTTGGGAGACGAAGCAGGAAGATAAAGCAGAAAGGTGTGCTGCGTGCTAAGAGTAGCAGGCAGATGAGAGAGAGAATCAGTGCGGTATCAGCATACATGGATGGGAATACACATAAGCTGGTCGTCGATGGTGGAGAAGAGTTTGATAATCTTCGCATGGATGATTTCAAGGTGAGTAAGGAAAGAACGAGTGGCGGCGGGTTGTGCTGTGATTATGAAATTGTCTATACCCAGTTAAGAGTTTAGACGCAATGGGACTTATTAGCAGCGGCATAGATACAGTAAGGGTGTTTGACATACCGGGTGGTATCTCGGCGGATGGCAAAAATGTAGGTTTGCCGAGAGTAGCTTTGGTGAAATGGTGCTCTAAATGGAGTGATAAATTACATCAGGTTTACGTTAATGGCCAATATGCAGGAACAACTTTGGAGACAGGACAGCGGTATATAGTTGTTCAGGTGCTAACATCTTCAGAGGTTGCTGTTCAGATTGAAGTTTTTGCTGTGGAAACGAATGAGGCGGATAGGAACTTTAGCAGTGAATTTGATTTGCGAGTCAGGCAAAGTGGGCGTGTGAAAATGAGTTTGTTGCGTAGTCAGAATTTACCAGTAAGTTCTAGCGCTCATGTTTACTTTGATGGAGGTACGGGGCAGGTTGATTACAACAAGCCACTCACAGCGCAGCCGATACAAATCTGGCCAAACTGGCAGGACAAGGCCGGATTTGGGATGAGCAGGTTTGGGACAGGTGATTTTGGATTTGACTGGGCGGGAGGCGTTGGATTTGGAAAAGGGCTTTTCGGACATGGGAGGTTTGGTATTGATTCCGACAAAATTTGTTGGGTGAGTCCTGAGTTGCAGGTAGGTGTGTATAAATTTGCCATTAAAATCTTCGACGAAGCGGGTCATGAAAGTGGTGCTGTTGAAAGCAGAGAAGTCACAGTGATACCTGCAGCGAGTCCTGCTGAAAGTATGAACATTTCTTCATTTGAAAAGGAAACGAACGAGTTGGTGCTTGATATAGTTGATGTGGGATAGACGAATTAAACAAAGACCCTGTGGATCATGGGACTGAATATGAATTATGGTCAAGTAACAAGTAAGGAAAGTTATTATGAGTGAAGTGTATCCATCTGATAATGAATTGTTAAATATACAATCTGATAGTGAGACCGGTGTTGAGTATATCTCAACCGGCACGTCACCATACTATCTTCAGTTCAGGAAG
>CAZUTR010000069.1:0-9886 GCA_964623545.1 uncultured Pirellulales bacterium
ATTATATCCAGGCCAAGCCCCCAAACCTGCCGTGCCGGATAACGTTTATACTATAAGAGTCCACAAAGCGCAGAATTGTTACGTTTTTTTTGTAAAATTTTTTCAAAACTCGAAAAAAGTTCCTCATTTTTCCTATCGCCCTGAACCAACCTATTTGAGACTATAAATAACGCAACCTTCTGTGGCCAAAAAAACAGAAACGAAAACACACCTATCACTTTCCACTTCAGATGGTAATGGAACAAAGCTACAGCATTGCAATTGATTTGACAAGAAAAAAGATGAATTTTTCTCAAAATCCCGTAGAAACATGGATATGCAGTTATGCATTAAGATAGAAAAGTGATTATAAAAGCAATGTAACACTACCCATGCGAAATTATTACCTTCGCACGTTGTTGTGATAATTGGCTTTACAGCACCGTTACTTGCTTTTGTAGATATGAAAGTTGACCCAGAAAATCCGAAGAAGACAGCGAATCTCAATCGAGGCTCATTGTCATCAGGAACTCTGCATTGGTTCGGCACTTTGTGAGTCGGCTCTTAAGCAGCTCGACACCCTCTACAGGATTCAAATCGCTAAGGACCCTTCGGAGTCGATACACAAGCTCAAGCTCCTTGGCATCCAGCAGCAGCTCTTCTCTTCTGGTTCCGCTTCTGCTGATATCTATGGCAGGCCAGGTCCTTCTGTCGACAAGCCGCCTGTCGAGATGCAGCTCCATATTGCCGGTGGCCTTGAACTCTTCGAAGATAACCTCATCCATTTTAGAGCCGGTATCTATCAGTGCAGTTGCGAATATAGTCAACGAGCCGCCTTCCTCGACATTTCTTGCAGCACCGAAAAATTTCTTGGGCATCTGCATAGCACCGGCGTCAACGCCACCGGTCAGAATTTTACCGGAGTGCGGCTGCTCGGTATTATAGGCACGGGCAAGACGAGTTATTGAATCCAGCAGTATAACTACATCTTGACCGTATTCTACCATTCGCTTTGCCTTCTCGATTACGACTTCGGCAACCTGGCAGTGGCGGGCGGCTGGCTCATCAAAGGTCGAGCTTATAACTTCAACATCTTCAGCAGTTTTGCGCTCCATCTCGGTAACTTCTTCAGGACGCTCGTCAATCAACAGAACTATCAGTTTCGCCTCCGGATAATTTGTGCTGATAGCGTTTGCAATCTTTTGCAGGAGAATGGTTTTGCCCGTTCTCGGCGGCGCAACAATCAAACCACGCTGACCCATCCCGACCGGCGTTACCAAATCAATGATTCGCATATTCAATTCTTCCGCTGATGTCTCCAGTATAAACCTGTCCTCAGGGTGCAGCGGGGTCAAATCACTGAATACAATCTTCTCTTCGAGCCCATCCGGGTCCTCAAAGTTGATTGCCTCCACACGCAGCAGGGCAAAGTACTTCTCCGAATCCTTCGGAGGCCTGATTTGTCCCGATACAATGTTCCCCGTTCGCAGGCCGAAACGTCTGATTTGCGAAGGAGAAACATAAATATCATCCGGGCTGGACAGATAATTATAACGAGGATTTCGCAGAAATCCATAGCCGTCCGGCAACACTTCAAGCACCCCTTCACCATACATCAGTCCGTTCTGGCGAATACGCTCCTTGAGGATTCTGAAAATCAAATCCTGCTTTTTAAGAGCACTGTATTCTGTGATATCTTCTTTCTTGGCGAGTTCGTGCAGCTCTGCAACGGTCAATTTCTGTAGGTCCGTCAAATATAGATTGCCCTTTTTAATCCGTTCATATTTCGCATGCGTGGATTCTTCCTCTGAAAGCTGTTTTGCTTCAGTTCCTTGAGCTGCTTCTGTACCATTAGCATCTACTTCCGTTGCAGTTGCTTCGCCGGTCTCCTGCTGAGTTTTGCTTTTTTCATCTACAGCTTGTTCTTCCACAACATTCCTTCGCTTTGTTTTACGTTTTTTCTTTTTTGTTTTTGCGCCCTTCGCGGCTGCCCTTGCCATAATTACTCCTTTTCCATTTGAAAACAGCTTTGCTGTTAGTTACGCTACATTCCCGCAGGAATTTAACACGATTTGATTTTTGAAGGTTCCCACCTTGAAGCTTTTTTCCTAAAGGGGACCCATCAGCAGAAAAACTAATCCATATCAAAAAGGGGTTATCAACTACATTACATAAATCTTATTATTATAAACCCCGCTTACCTATTCATTATATAGGAGAAGAAATCCTCAACTTGCTTAGCTAAAGCTGAGAACTCGGAATTGTTGTCTATGGTATTATCGGTGATGTTTTCCTTCTTGTCCAGAGAAATTTGAAAATTTTCTCGTAATTTTAGCTGTTTTTCGTCAAAATAACCCATTTTTTTCGCTCTTTCTACCCTTTTTTGCTCTTTACAATCGACAAAAATGAGCTCATCGCACTTTTTATCCCATCCGACCTCTACCAAAAGTGGCATATCCAGCACAATAGCTTTAATATCAGGCTGCCTGTTATATTGTTCAATTAACTCTTCGGCCCGCTTCAGCACCAGAGGATGGATAATCCCGTTAAGCTGCGCCAGTTTATCGCAATCGGTAAAAACCACATCAGCTAATTTACTACGGTCAATCTTCCCCGCGGAATCTAAAATTGACCGACCAAAAGCAGCAAGAACCTTTTCCTTTACGGCGGGTTCGTCCAGAAACTCGTGGGCGATTTTGTCCGCGTCGATTACTTTGCAACCCAGCTTGGCAAACTCAGCCGCAACGGTACTTTTACCGGAGCAGAAACCACCCAAAATCCCGATGATAAGCTTTTTCTCAGGTTTGCCCACAACGAAAAATCTTAATCATAATATTCCCGTCAGTCAAGCGCTGATAAATTTATATCATTTATGGCCCTCTGCAGGTGATGCGTTAAAAAGTTATTTTGAAGTCTTTATATGCTGTATTCAGCGGCACTTCTTCGATTTTCGTGTCTCTTATATAACCGGCAAAAGACTCCTGTATGTCACAAATGCAACCGTTTATTTCATCGCTCCGGCCCTGTGCAAGCATCTCAACAGTTCCATCCGGAAGGTTGCGGGCAAAGCCGGTTAGATTGTATCGGCCGGCAATCCTTTGAGCTGTAAAACGAAAGCCCACACCCTGAACCCGGCCGAAGAAAATTATATGCTTGGCAATCATTTCTCGTATTGCGCTTCACGTAAAAGTAATTAATAGAACTATATTTCGTATATTAATGCCGGAGGATATAACGTTCAAGTAAGTATATGTTAATAAATTAGGTTTCCTAACAGCCACAAGTTGGATATAATCCATTGGATTTGTAGGATATTTTAATCATTTTTGAACAAAGCAGTGCAGCAAAAAGTAGTTGTTTAACTATGGCCGGGAAAACAAAAAGACAAATTGAAATTGGTGAGCGGATTTATCAGCTTACGACGCTGGTGGCGGGCAGGTTCTCGCTCCAGGAAGTGCTGGATAAGCTCGCCGAGGCGGCGGTAAAGATTGTGGGCGTCAAGGCCTGCTCGATTCGACTGCTCGACGAGGATGCGGGCGATTTGAAAATGCGAAGCACCTATGGCCTGACTGAAGAGTACCGCGATAAGGGACCGGTTACTAAAGACGACCCTGTGGTTAAAGCCGCCTTTGCCGGCGAAGCGGTGGTGCTGGATGATATGCGGGTTGACGGCAGGGTGAAATACAAAGAGGCAACCATAAAAGAGGGGCTTGTCAGCCAGCTCACCGTCGCGATGCTTTTTAGAAACAAAGCTATTGGTGTGCTTCGGCTATATAGTCCTAAACCCAAGCAATTTGAAGAAGACGATATCAATTTAGCACGTGCGGTCGCTTCGCAGTGTGCAATCGCCATTACAAACGCCAGATTATACGCACAGGCAATCGAAGGTCAGCACATGGCTGAGCAAATGCGTCTTGCGGGTGTTATTCAGCGAAGGATGATTCCACAAAAAGCGCCGATTGTACCGGGACTCGACATCGCCGCCACTTATATCCCCTGTTTTGATGTCGGTGGTGACCTTTATGATTTTCAGCAAATAAACGGTTCGTGCATCTCAATTGCGATTGCTGACGTGATAGGCAAGGGTATTCCCGCTGCGATTATGACAAGCTCTTTTCGAGGCGCAGCACGGGCTTATGCCGACAGCGAAGGATGTGGTAAAGATGCGATACTCAAGATTATAACCAAACTAAATCAAATGGCGCTGAGAGAGTGTAAAGACGGCGAGTTCATCTCGCTATTCTATGCAAATATCGATACTGAACAAAGGACCATAACCTATTGCAATTGCGGACATGAGCCGACAGTGCTGATAAGGGATGGGGCAATCACTGAATTGAACAAAGGTGGACTTGTGCTCGGAGTCGAGGCAAAAAACGAATACGATATTGAAACGCTTCAATTAAAAACCGGCGATTGTCTATTGTTTTATACTGACGGGCTCATCGATGCAACCAACTTCGACAGCCAGCTATGGGGCAGGGACAGACTGCTGGAAACGGCAAAGAAATTCAGCACAGGCTCAGCAAATCAGATGGTCGAAAACGTCCTCGCTTACAGGAGACGGTTCGTGGGCCTTGCAAGACAAATTGATGATACAAGTATCATCGTTGTAAAAGTCGAAAATCAAACGGCCTGATGCGAGACACAGAAAATGGCCAATTTAGTTATTACGATTGATGGTCCTGCAGCCAGTGGTAAAAGCACGGCGGCCCGGCTGCTGGCGGATAAACTGGGAGCTGCCTTTCTCGACACAGGCGCAATGTACCGGGCGGTTACATTAGCCGCTATGCAGGCCGGGGTGGATATGAATGATGAAAAAAAACTGCCGGAGGTCTTAGATAACACGGAGTTCGAATTTGAATTCAAAAATGGCCGGATGACGGCCTGTATTGATAGCGCTGATGTCACCGAAAGTATTCGTGAGCCGAATGTCACCGCCAATGCCCGGTATATCGCTTCATCGGCCAGGCTGAGAGAGCGGCTGGTGACTATGCAGAGGGAGTTTGCGGCGGGGCACGAAAAAATAGTTACAGAAGGAAGAGACCAGGGAACGGTGGCGTTTAGCGATGCCGATATAAAATTTTACCTGACCGCCGAGTCCGCTGAGCGGGCAAAAAGAAGACAGGCGGAACTGTTATCCAGGGGCGTAACTGAAAACATCGAGCAGGTAAAAAAGGATATAGAGCAAAGAGACAAAAGCGACGAAAGCAGGGCGGTCGGACCGCTAAAGCCTGCCAAAGACAGCATCATTATAGATACCACAGAAATGAATATTGAACAGGTCGTGGAAAAACTCTTACTTTGTGTAAAAGAGAAATGCTTAAAGAAAAACTGAAAAGGATATGGTACCGGCTTGCTCGATGGGGCTGCAGAATCTTTTGTACTCTCTTTTTTCGTTTGAAAGTTTTTGGCAGAGAAAACGTCCCCGCAAAGGGCGCTGTTTTACTTGTAAGTAACCACCAAAGCTATCTTGACCCTGTATTCTGTGCTGTTGCCCTTGAAAGACAAATCAACTTTGTTGCACGTAAAACGCTGTTTAGAAATTGGTTTTTTACATTGTTAATTTCATCTCTCAACGCCATACCTGTAAGGCGGGATGAGGCGGATGTTACCGCGATAAAGAATGTCATAAGCAGACTAAAGCAAGGCGGCGCAGTTTGTCTTTTCCCGGAAGCAACGCGAACAAGCAACGGCAGAATCTCCGACTTTAAACCGGGATTTGGTCTTTTGTGCAGGCGCGGCGAAGCGGCGGTTGTGCCCATATTGATTGATGGCGCCTTTGAATGCTGGCCAAGACACAAAAAAATATTTTCACCAGGCCCTGTTACCGTGAGCTATGGAAAAGCCATCACTGCCCGGCAGGCAAGGAATCTCAGCGATAAAAAACTGGCACAAATACTAACTGACACACTTCGCAAGATGCAACGGCAAATCCAAACTGGGCAGGGTAAAGATACGATTAGTTATTCCTGAAAAATACTTAACATCTCAGATAACATCAGACGTTCATAAGCTCTGAGATAGTCAGGTTAACACCGTCTCTAGACGAAACCTGTTCGACAAAGGCCTCGAGACGAGTGGTCATCGTTGCATCTTCCTGGCCGTCAAAACTCAAGTTCAAAATCGGCATATTATTACAATCGGAACTAACCGTTCTCGACACGCTGGCGACAATGGTCGAGGGCATACAGTTAAACGGCATCACATTTACAACACCGCCGAAACCGTTATGATAATACTCAATCGCCTTTCCAACAGTCAGAATCGCCTCTCCCTCAAAGGAATGATGCAGATACGGTGAAGCCAGTTCAAGGACATGTTCAATCGGTTCTTCAGCCAAATTGCCGAATCTTGCTTCCAGTGGTTTTGCGAGCGTTTTTTCAATTTTGTGCTGGTAGTGATCCTGTACTAAGTTTGTAAAAAAGTTCCCGAACTGGGACCTTCGTCTGGCCATTCGGCTCCTGGTGAAATTGGTATAGTAAAGCCACTCGGCCAGTGACGCTAAATCACAGGCGGCTCCAAGCTCTTCAAGACGAGCTATTATGTTCATATTGGCAAATGGGTGGCTGCGGACATAAATTTCACCAACGACACCAATTCTTGGTTTTCTGACATTGTGGTCTAGCTCCACAGCGGTAAAATCCTCGGCAATACCTTCCATAGTCTGAAGCATTCGCGACAAACCTCCACGATTTTCGATTGCTCGAAGCCAGCACTCAATTGCTCTCTCATAAACCTGCTGTACTCGGTGTGGATCAGCGGCAAATGGACGCAATCTCAAAAGCAGTTTGCGAAGCAAATCAATCCCGACAGAAGCGATCCAGACATTCTTCATAAATCTTCCGGCAGTCACACCATTAACATATTCAGTAAACTCATGATAGAAACGGCTGTCCTGATTAGGTGCAAGGACCGGGACATCACTTAAACCAACGTATCTAAGGAGTAATCTATGCATGCAATTGTACATTCCGAATCTACAGGGTCCGGAGGCACTGGGCATAAAAAAAGCAGCTTTGTCAGAGGCAAAGCCATCTGATTTTACTACATTGAGCATCTCTCCCGTGGTTAAGGCACAGGGCAGACATTCTTTGCCGGTTGTAAGTGCTCTTCCTTTCATCAGAGCCGCTTCGTCAGCTAAAGGCATTACCTCAGCCGGCTGACCATAAGCTCTGAAACACGCGGCAACACCATACGAACAATCACCCATATATGGAATATATAGTGTTCGCTCTGTACCGATGTTCTGGGTCGGTACTTGTTTCTTCACTGCCTGCTCTTTTTGACCGGCGGTTGATAGAGCCGGACTATAATGTTTCAAACTCTCAAGGAACGCTTCAAGACGCGTAATAACCCCGGCATCCGCGGAATGTTCGTCAAGCTCCAGTTGCAGACATGGCTTGTTACCCATTATGTCCTTGAAAAAAGTCATCAAAAACGAGTCAGGACCACAGGCAAAATTTGAAAGATATATCGCAAAAAGCCGTGGGTCTCTTTTGATTATCTCAGCGGCCCTCAAAATCCTCTGACCGTATGTCCAGTACACGTTGCGGTGCAGCAGCTCATCGCCAAGCCGGGCCTGGTCAAGGTCAAGCATATCCATAGGTATTGTTTCTGCGCCAAGCTCGGTAAGCTTCTTCGGTAACTGCAGGTTAACACCCTCATCACAGCCGTTATAGGGTCGGGACACAAGCACAAAAAGTTTCTTGTCGGGGGCCAATTTGGAAAGAATTTCTTTACCCTTGTGCTTCAATGCCTGCTCGAAAGCCATCTGAGCTTCAGACGCTTTTTTTACTGCCTTTTTAACAGCGAATCTGGAAACACCAAGCTCTCGACCGAGCACAGAGAATGTCTTTAGCAACAAGCTCTCCCCTTCACCCATTCGAATAGGGGCGGTAAGGATTTTTGTATTTCCGAACTTCCCGGCAAAAGCAGCTTTGACCTGGTAAGGAAAAGACTGAACATAGGGACATAATTGATTATGCTTGTTCTGCGGGAAATTGGCCGGCATCGAGATAATGCTCGGCAGAAATATATAGTCAACCTGCTTATCAATCAGCTCAGTAATATGACCGTAGGCAACCTTTACAGGAAAACAGGTTTGGGCGGTAACAGACTCAACACCCTCACGGATTGTCTGTTTGGTGGTTTGGTCTGAAAGAACCACTTCAAAACCGAGTGACTTGAAGAACTGAACAAACAAAGGCAGAAGCTGCCACGAAATCAGGGCCATAGGGATACCAACTGTACGAACAGCATCTTTCACGACACCTGATTTATTTAAATCTGCAAACTGAAGTAACATCTTCTGCCGATATTCGAACATCCCGAGCCCCTTTGTCTTCTTCGCTGTCTTCTTTATATTGTATCTGTCGCAGCGCGAACCGTAATACAAGGGCTCGGCGTCCGGTAGTTGGACCTTCTTAATTTCACAGTGATTTGGGCAATGCTCGCAGGTGAAAGATTCAACAGTGTATTTTACAGAAACAAGATTATCGAAGCCCCTGAAATTACTTCCAACAGCGTGTCCTTTTTCATTAGCATCGTTCTCCATATATTCCGCGACAATAGCCGCAGCTCCTATCGCCCCTGTTACCTCGTGGTGGTCCGGCACGCGTATTTGCTTACCCGTCACCTTCTCAAATGCCGACCAAACCGCCTTGTTAAAAGCAGTGCCGCCCTGGAAGCATATGTTATTCCCGATTTTTCGCCGTCCAACCACGCGATTGAGATAATTAGCAACAATCGAATAGCTCAAACCGGCTACGAGGTCCCTTGTCTGTGCTCCCTGCTGCTGATAGCTCAGCAAATCCGACTCCATAAACACCGTGCATCGTTCGCCAAGCTTTATAGGTTCTTTGCTTTCAAAGGCAAGCTGAGCAAATTCCTCATTGATATTTATTCCAAGCCGTTGCGCCTGTTCCTCAAGAAAAGAACCGGTACCCGCCGCACAGGCATGGTTCATTTCGAAATCCACAACTACTCCGTTATTCAAAGATATGTATTTACTGTCCTGTCCCCCAATTTCAAAAATTGTGTCAACTTCCGGATTTACTATCGCAGCACCCGCCGCCTGAGCGGTGATTTCATTTATGACCAAATCAGCTCCAATGAAATCTCCGGTGAGGTATCTGCCCGAGCCGGTAGTGGCGGCACCGAGAATCTTTACCTTGCCGGCGACCTTGCTGCCGACCATATCCAAGCCCTTACGCACCGCCTCAAGTGCTTTGCCTGCTGTCATCAAATATACCTTCGCAAGTACTCGTTTCTGTCGGTCAATAACCGCAACATTCGTGCTGAGCGAGCCGACATCGACGCCAAGATACGCTTCTATGGGCTCTGTAGCCTCAGCAAGCAAATGTTCATAAACCGGACTTTTCGGCGGCGGCAAAGTTGGTTTATCCAACTTTTCTCTGCGTGGGGCATGTTGAAGGGAAGCTCCTCGCTTGCTGAGATAGCCATCAATCTTTTCAAGGATTTCCAGAGCGCTGCAGCTTTTCAAGCCAGCTTTGCTTTTAGCCAAAAGAACTGCACCAATAGCACCTGTAAAAAAGTGCTTATCGGGAACTAAAAGCTCACCATTTTTCAGCTCAAAGACCTGCTCGAGCGCTCTGACTACGCCAACATTAGCTGCCACACCACCAGTAAATACTATTGGCTTAACAAATTCTCTGCCGCAGCCAAGATTGCTTTTCAGGTTTCTGGCTAATGCAAGACACAAACCGGCAATGATATCGCAGTTTGGTGTTGCCTGCTGCTGAAGGTGAATCATATCGCTCTTTGCAAAAACCGAACACCTGCCGGCCATTCTCGGCACACTCGTACTTTGCAGAGCGAGCCGCCCGAATTCATCCTCAATTGCAATTCCCAACCGTTGGGCCTGCTGGTCGAGAAACGAACCGGT